>NZ_CP031965.1:5990000-6087890 GCF_003443715.1 Aquimarina sp. AD10
AACAATTGGTTATATTTTAGATAATTTGGGAATAGATATCAAAATCCCTGGTTTTGGTTATAATCCAACGACTCCCGTGAATAAAAGGGAAGGTATATAATATATCTTTTAAGTTGTCCTTGTATTTTTTTTTTGATAATCTCATAATTTGAGACTACTAAATCGTATAAATAGTGGAGGGGGTTATGGCCGTCACATGAATACTCATGGAAAACTTTAATTCTTGTTTATAGAAATAACTATATATCTCGTATGAATTTTTATACGGGATTATTTTTTTCCGAACATAGAATCCATAATAGTTTTTAATCCTTTAAATGCCATAAATATTGCAAATGCGGCACTTATTAATCCTAGTATTAAAATAGGAACGTATAATGGGTGCTCCTGGTTTTTGAATGAAGAGTATATTATCACAGGACTGATAAACATAAATATAAGAGCGATCGCCATACGCTGTATACCTTTGCCTAAAAGTTCTTTATCGGTACGTTTAGTTTCAGGTTCTTTCATGATTTTCTATTGCATTTCTGACATTACCATATTTCTCTAATAGATTAGCTGCTACTTCTTCTGCAATATCTAGCTCTTCCATAATCATTTTGGTTCCTCTTTCTACAAGTTTATTATTGCTTAGCTGCATATCTACCATTTTATTCCCTTTAACTTTTCCTAATTGAATCATGGCCGTTGTAGAAATCATGTTTAGAACTAGTTTTTGAGCTGTACCAGCTTTCATACGTGAACTTCCAGTTACAAATTCAGGTCCAACAGTAACTACGATTGGAAGTTTAGCGGTAAGAGCTAAAGGGCTACCCGCGTTACACGTTATGCATCCTGTATGAATATTATTAGAATTGCAATGCTCTAATGCGCTAATAACATATGGAGTAGTTCCAGATGCAGCTATACCTACTACTATATCTTTTTCAGAAATATTATACTCTTTTAAATCACTCCACCCTTGATCCGTACTATCCTCAGCAAATTCTACGGCTTTTCTAATAGCACTATCTCCTCCAGCAATTAATCCTATTACCAAATCATGAGGAACTCCAAAAGTAGGAGGGCATTCACTTGCGTCGACTATTCCTAATCGACCACTAGTACCAGCGCCAATATAAAAGAGTCTACCCCCTTGTTGAAGATTTTTTACAATTTGAGAAATTAGTGCTTCAATTTGGGGAATGGCTTTTTCAATAGCATTTGGAACAGTTTTATCCTCGGTATTAATGTTAGTTAGAATCTCAGTTATGCTCATCTTCTCTAGATGATTATATTTTGAGGATTGTTCTGTAGTTTTTATAAATGACATGTGTCAAAAATACTCATTTTTAGTGTGAGATGGTTATATATTCCTCATGATTAAAAAAGAACTATTTTTCCTGAATAGTAAAGTCTAATTGATTTGCTTCTGAAAGATTAAAATATCCTAAAGCATAATTGTCGGAGTTTGTTGTATTGATTACATTTCCTCTTAACAGAGCAGGAGGAGTTGCAAATGGTCCCCCACCATCAGGATCACTTTGATCTATTAATAAACCCGCGTAATTAAAAAATCGCTTATCAATACCTAGAATCTTGATTGTAATGTTTTGTCCAGCTGTCACGTCCTCATAGAAATACGAAAAATTGAAAGATTCTCCTTGATAAAAACGATCTTCACTTACTTCAAGTAGGTCAAAGTCAAAATTGAAAAGATAAAAGTCATCTCTGGCTCCATCATCTGTAAAACTAACTATTATTTCGGTTTCATCTCCCTCAAAAAGAGTACCATCTCCTTGTTCGATATTATCTATAGGAACTGAAGCAAACATTTGGGTTGTTGCTTTGTAAGTTTCAGAATTATAAATTATAGTAAGTTCATAATCTACATTGAACTCTGGTAAAAAAGTACTGCTTGGGATATAAAATCCAGTTCCGTTGGTTTCGGTATAGTTTATAATTGTTCCATCACTAAGATCCGTAATAAATACAGTTGCATCATTTACTTTTGGGATAGTATTACCAAAGAAAGGAGCAGATAATGATAGTTGAATACTGTTTTTAACAGTTACAGGCACTTCATTAAGGTAGACTTCAAAAGATGCATCTACAACAAGTCTAGGCTCTCCATTGGGTACGTCAACATCAATAACATCTTCACAACTTGTGAATCCTAATAGTAGTATGAATATATAGAATAGCTGTTTCATTAATTTAAAATTTAAAATTATAAGTAACTGCAGGAACAATACCAAAAATGGCTGTTCTGGTAGCTTCATTTACACCTGTATCTGTATTTCGACCAAATGTTATTGAGGCAGCATTTTTACGATTATATAAGTTATAAACACTAAACACCCATTCTCCTTGCCACTTTCGTGATTTGTTTTTTCTTGGTGTTAATGTAGCTGAGATATCTATTCGATGGTATGAAGGTAAACGTTGGTCATTACGTGGACCATCATAAATGGGAATGACTAACCCTTGAAACTCAAATTGACCTGATGGATAGTTTGTTGGTTGCCCTGTTTGGAATACAAAATTGGTCCCAAACTTCCATTTTTTATTTAGTTCATAACTCCCATTAAATGATATGTCGTGCGTCTTGTCATAGGGAGTGTTATACCATTCTCCATTATTAATACCAGTTTCAATAGGCGTTCTTCCGGGTGTTCTTTGTTCAGATTTAGACAAGGTATACGCAAGCCATCCTTTAAATTTCCCTTCGTTTTTTCTTAGCAACAATTCAAGTCCATAAGCTCGTGCTTCACCATTAAGAATGTCTTGTTCAATAGCATTATTAGCGATAAGATCTGCACCATCGATATAATCAATTCTGTTTTTTATGTCTTTATAAAAAATTTCTGTTTCTATAGAGTATTCATTATCCTTTATATTTTTAAAATAGCCGATAGCGTATTGATTAAGTAATTGTGGTTTTATATATCGACCACTGGGAGTCCAAACATCTAGTGGAGTAGGAGAACTAGTATTAGATAGTAAATGTAGATATTGAGCCATTCTATTGTAGCTAGCCTTGATAGATGTATTGTCATTAAAAGCATAAGCAAGAGATACTCTAGGTTCAAAATTGGTAAAAGTTTCTATTTGCTTACTTCTACTAATGCTTTCTGTACCTACTGGTTCTGCTGATTCATAAATTTGTAATTCTGAATTGAATAGTAATGGATTGTCGTTTTGATATATATTAAGCTCATCTTGTCCCAGTCGTATAAAGTGACTTAGACGCACTCCATATTGTAAAGTCAGATTATTTGATACTTTATGTTCAGCATCAATATAAGTACCAAATTCGTTGGCATATTTATCGATTAATTTTTCTCTTAGAATACCCGAATCAGGACTGTTTGGTTTTATTTCACCAGGGTTAAATCTAAAATATATATTATTGATTCCGTAATTAAGTTGAAAATTATCGCTGAGATAATGTTTCAAATCATATTTTAAGTTAAAATTACGAATCCCTGAATTCCATTTGAAACCAACAAAATCAAGTTCTAAACCATAAAAATAATCCGAATATATTAATGAAAGATTAGAAAATAACTTATCTGAAAATAAATGATTCCATCTCAAGTTAAGCACTGTGTTACCATAAATATTTTCAAAACTCTCGTCTATTCTAAACACATCTCTACCAAAATAACCTGAAAGATAAATATTGTTATTGTCGTTTAACTTGTAATTAAGTTTTGTATTTAAGTCATAAAAGTAGGCTATATTATCATTGTCAAATAACGGTAAGAATAGATGGGCATAAGATGCTCGTCCTCCTATTAGAAATGCGCCTTTGTCTTTTACGATGGGGCCTTCGGCTAATAATCTACTTGATACGGCTCCGAGTCCACCACTTAACTTATAATTTTTACTATTTCCTTCTTTCTGATAAATATCAAGGACAGATGAAACACGTCCTCCATATTTTGCAGGAATACCTCCTTTGTAGAGTTTAATATCTTTGATGGCATCTGGATTGAAAACTGAGAAGAAACCAAACAGGTGAGAGGAGTTAAAAATTGTGGCTTCGTCTAACAAAATTAAGTTTTGGTCGGCAGCTCCACCTCGCACATTAAAACCAGAAGCACCCTCACCGCCACTAGTTACTCCAGGTAAAAGGATAATCGATTTGATCACGTCTGCTTCTCCTAAAACTACTGGGATTTGTTTTATAGTGCTTGCAGAAAGTTTATTAAGACTCATTTGAGGTTTCTTAATATTTATTTTTTCTGCTTTTTCAGTGATAATTACTTCATCAAGCATTTCTGAAGACTCATTAAGTTGAAAATTTATCTTTTTGTCTTCATTAAGGTTAATTTGTTGAACAATATCTTTAAAACCAAGGTAGCTTACTTGTAACTTATAATTTCCTTGCGGTAAGGTAATTGAATAAAAGCCATATTCATTTGTTACTACACCTTTACCCACTTCAGGAAAAATAACATTTACACCAATAAGTGTTTCATTACTTGAACTTTCTGAGATTGTACCACTTAGTGTGAATTTTTCTTGACTTATTAGAGATAAGGGTAGTAGAAATGCTAAAACTAAACTAGATACTATATGTTTTTTCAAAAGGAGTTTTTTTTATCAATTAAGCACTTTAATAATATGTGACAAAGAAATGCATACATTACTAATTCTACAATTATACAAGAGTTAATTGTTAGTTATATTATTTTTTTGATAAAATTTATATTATTTCCCATTGAAAATTTGTGGGGAACCACTCATCGCATTTAATACCATTATTTTTGAAAGTTTCAGTATTAGAATGTTTTCTTACAAAAACTTGATTGTTTTTTGAGAATACGTAAATTGTATTTATTGTATTGTTTTGTACTGTCTTTTTTAAATTCTGCATTTTTAATGAGGTTTTATGTTTGAAGTACTAATCAATTTCTATGCCTAAACTAGCAAAAGCTTTTATTCTGTATCCATATTATAATTTATATCCTAAGCCTACTTTTAATATGTTTACATTTCTATTAAAACTTGTATTTGGTATGTCATCTTCTTTACCAAGTTTAATAAAATCATATTGAATTTGGGTAAAAAATCTGTTATTGATATCGTATGAAACTCCAAAATTTAAATTAAATCCATTTTGATTATCTGCGTCAACATCTAGAGGTCTTGATACATCAAATATCATGACTGTATACCCAATACCTATAGAGGGATGTATTTTAGGAAGTGATTCTAAATTCAATTCTCCAAATATTCTGGGTTGTAGTGTATAAGAGGTAATTTTAAAATCATCTCCAACATTATTTTTTAATAATCCTCCGTTTAGTGATACTCCAATGTTTACTGGGTTTAAATTAGCAAACTTATAATCAACTCCTAAGTCGATAATCCCGTTGTAACCATTTTCTATAAAGTTATCTCCTACGGGAATAGGGTAATTTAATTCGAAACTAACTTTTGAATCTTGTGAAAACGTTTTAGAAATAAAGGTCAATACAAATGCTAATAGAAGTAATTTTTTCATGTTTTTTATTTTCTTAATGAGTGTTTATAGCTTATTATTTATCTTTTAATTCTTTCTTATATCTGTTTTTTCCCAAATTGAATACACCGACTTTTACTCCAAGATTTATTGAAATACCGTTAATATTTTCTATGACAGTGGGTACGGGGTCAATAGGAGTTGAATATCGATATTTTACACCTCCTTCGAATTGTATGTATTTGTTTAGATTAAAAAGCGCATTAATTCCGGGTTCAAATACTAGCATCATGTCATTAGACGTTAAAATAGAATCTCTATGAAGTTCTATATATCCTAGACCTATTAGAAAGGGAATAGACAGTTTTATTTTTTTTTCATTAAACAATACATTCTCTACATGTAAGCCTCCGTATACACCATAGATTTCAAAATCTCTATTTAAGGATCGATCAACTTTTTTTAATGGAGAATAAAATGTCTTTACAGCAACGCCCAGTTCCATTGTTCTATTTGCAACATAAGCCAGTTTGGTACCTGCAAGAAAAATTTTATTTCCGCCATCAATTTGTCCATATCCTACATCCACACCGAGATATACACCATGTAAAATGTTTTTTCTGTCATTAAATTCTATATAATCATTATTTTTTTGTTCCTGAGAAAAACAGTTATAGCTATTTGCTAATGTTAAAATAGATATGATGATGATTAGCTTTTTCATTTTCATTAATTTTTGTGTCACTAGTATTGACAATTGGGATAAAGAATGGTTGCATGTGATTTGATTTTTAACAACCATTTAAAATAATCGCTATGTTAAAGAGATAATTATTGATGTTATTCTGATAATACTATGATTCCTTTTTTGCCAATAATTTGAAATTTTCCTTTAGAACTATTTTTGCCATAAGAAGCACTAACATCTCTAATTCTTTTTCGTTTATCAATCATATCCGTTTTTATGTTTGTAAACGATTTAGGAATTCGTAATACTCCTTGTTCGAGAGATGCATTAAAATCTATTGAGGTTCCTGAAATATTAATATTAAGTTCTGAGGATTCTTGAGTTATAATTACGTTTGTATTACTTTTTTTGAGTTTAGAGACCCAAAAATCGGCTACTTCCATCGTAAGATTAATATCATCGCTTACACTATTAAGATTCATATTGCTAAACATAAGTTCACCTTTTATATTTCCTAATTGTTGTATGTTGATTTTGTCTTTACTTGAGTGTATTTCTAAAGAAGCTACATTTTCTATAGATATAGTAGTCCCGCTACTATTTATTTTTAATTCTTTAGATTCTTCTATATCAATTTCTCCGTTTTTGAATTGTATATTTCCGTATGTAATGGATTTAGTTTTTAGTTTACCAAATTTCATTTCAATATTGGCATTTTCTAAACTTTTATTTATCCAAATGTCGCCATGTTGTTGATTCATTTTTAATTTTCCGTTCCAACCGCTCATAATAATATCCCCAAATTTATTTGTGATGTTGATTTCGGCGTTTTGCGGTAAATAGATGTCATAATTAATTTGAATGTTTGCTTTATCAAAATCAAATGGATTGGCTTTTTCAAAAAGACGAGAAAACATACTATTACTTTTTTCTTCGATTAAAGACGTAATGCTTATAAAGTCATTTGTGCTATTAATTTTAGGATTGATACGGGCTAACAAGTCAAGCGCATCTTCTTTCTTCTTTTTACTTACCTCTATTTCAACAACAATTTGAATTGTATTTTCTTGCCAGCCGTTTATGATAATATTTCCATATTTATTGTCTAGGTGTAGTTCTCCTGTATTTGTTAATGGATATGTTTTTTCAATTGTTTTAGATACTTTTTCTTGTGACCATATACTATGAATAGAAAACAACAAAAATAGTATCGCTAATGTGAGATTATAAAATGTAGTCTTCATCACTATTTATTTTTTTGGAATTGTTTATCTGACTTAATAAATTTTCTATTAGTTCTATTCTTTTTTTATAGTTGTTAATAATAGCTTCTAGGATGTACTCATTATTAAGATTTTTTGTCATTTCTAGTTTTAGAATTTCATATTCCTGATCCAGGTCATCCATAAAAGAGAGAAACGCTACTTTATCCTTTTCTTGTAACTTAGGATGTTCTTGTATTAGCTTAACTTGAAAAGAGACTAACCCCTTGTAGTAGGTGTCAATATCACTTAATTCATTGTTTACTATCTGATGTTTTTCGGTACCATTAAATTTAGAAGAAACAAAAAGGTGATATGTAGAGAATCCACTTAATATGATTAAAATACTAGCAGCAATTTTCAAAAAAGGTGATTGCCAAAACGTAGTGGATTTTGGAGTATCTAGACGTTCATCTATAGTAGCCCATATTTTGGCTCTATCAGCTTTATGTTCGTCAAACAAAGGTTTGTTTTCCTTTATATATTTTTCTAAATCTTCCATTGTATTTATGGGGTGTTTATAATTTTGATTAATTTTTTCTTCGCTCTATGATATTGTGATTTTGATGTCGATACAGAAATGTTTAGTATTTCTCCAATTTCAATATGGTCATATCCTTCGATCAAGTATAAATTAATTATCTGTCGATATCCTTGAGGTAACATTGTAATACTTGTTTTTATTTTTTGAATATCAAGTGTTGTAATTACTGGGTAGATTTCTTCATTTAAATGATATTCATGCTGATCTAAGGGAACAAGAGCAATTTTTTTTTGTTTTAATTGATTGATACTTTTATTAATAACTATTCTTTTTAACCAAGAACCAAAAGTACTTTCATATCTAAATGATGATAAATTTTTAAAGGCATCCACAAAACTATCTTGTATAACATCTTCAGCATCTTCTTTGACATTAAGAATTCGCATACTTACATTATACATGGCATCTACATAGAGGTCATACAATTGGTATTGTGAATTTCTGTCCCCAGACTTGCTTTGTTCAACAAGATCCTTATGTGTATAAAGAATTTTGGTTTTCAATAGATTATAAGTTTCTTTAAAGACACTTTTTATTCTTAGTTATTAGTATTGACAAGATAAAGGTACAAAGGTTGCATTTGCGATAAATTAATTTGTTTTTTTTTAGTTGGGTGCAGGTTTGAAATACAAAAAGCCCTGTGTAAATCATTTACACAGGGCTTTTTAGAATTAATTCTTTTTTTACTATTTCTAATTCATAATAGTATTAAATGTTTCACTTGGTCTCATGGCTTTTGCTACCTTATCAACATTTGGCCAGTAGTACCCACCCATATCTACAGTGCTGCCTTGAGCATCATTTAATTCATTAATGATTTTTGTTTCATTTTGAGCTAATGCGTCGGCGATACTAGCAAATTCTTTTTGAAGCTCTGTATCTTGAGTTTGAGCTGCAAGCTCTTGTGCCCAATAAAGAGAAAGATAAAAATGACTTCCTCTATTATCCAATTCATTTACTTTTCTAGAAGGGGATTTTTTGTTGTCAAGAAATTTTATTGTTGCTTGATCAAGGGCTTCAGCAAGTAGTAATGCCTTTTTGTTATTATTTGTTTCTCCTAAATGTTCAAGAGATACAGCAAGAGCTAAAAATTCTCCTAAAGAATCCCATCTTAAATGACCTTCTTTATTAAATTGCTGTACATGTTTTGGAGCAGAACCTCCTGCACCAGTTTCAAAAAGACCACCACCATTCATTAAGGGTACTATTGATAACATTTTTGCACTAGTTCCTAATTCTAAAATAGGAAATAGATCTGTATTATAGTCACGTAATACATTACCTGTAACAGATATAGTGTCCTTACCATCTTTTATTCTTTCTAAAGAAAAACGAGTCGCTTCTACAGGAGACATGATTCTGATATCTAAACCATTAGTATCATGCTCTGGTAAGTATATTTCTACTTTTTTGATTAACTCGGCATCATGAGCTCTGTTTTTGTCTAACCAGAAAATAGCAGGAGTGTTAGTGGCTTTGGCTCTACTAACAGCAAGTTTAACCCAGTCTTTTATTGGAGCATCTTTTGTTTGGCACATTCTCCAGATATCTCCTTTTTCGACTGTATGTTCTGTTAAAGTAGTTCCTGAAGCGTCAACTACTCTTACAATACCATCAGCTTGGATTTCAAAAGTTTTGTCATGAGAACCATACTCTTCGGCTTTTTTAGCCATAAGTCCAACATTAGGAACAGTACCCATAGTTGTTGGGTCAAAGGCACCATGCTTTTTACAGAAATCTATAGTTTCTTGATAAATTCCAGCATAACTACTATCAGGAATAACCGCTTTGGTGTCTTGTTGTTTTCCCTCTGCATCCCACATCTGACCTGAAGTACGAATCATTGCAGGCATTGAGGCATCTATAATTATATCACTAGGTACATGTAGATTAGTAATTCCGAGATCAGAATTTACCATAGCTAATTTTGGACCTTTTTCATAACAAGCCTCGATATCAGCTTTTATTTCGGCTCTCTTATCGTCGGGAACTTTTTTCAGTTTATTTATTAAATCTCCAAACCCGTTATTTACTTCGACTCCTATTTCTTCTAAAACTGCGGCATGTTTTTCAAATACATCTTTAAAAAAGACTTCTACAGCGTGTCCAAAGATGATAGGGTCAGAAACTTTCATCATTGTTGCTTTCATATGTAGTGAAAACAATACATCTTTTTCTTTAGCATCTGCTATTTGTTGTTCTAAAAAAGAAATAAGTGCTTTTTTGCTCATTACAGATGCATCAATTACTTCTCCTTCTAATAAGGCGGTTTTTTCTTTTAATACTGTAACGTTGCCATTTTGTTCTACAAGTTCTATTCTTACATCACCTTGTTTAGAAACTGTAACGGATTTTTCGTTAGAACAAAAATCTCCGTTAGACATAGTAGCAACATGTGTTTTAGAACTAGAACTCCATGCACCCATTGAATGTGGATTTTTTCTAGCATATTGCTTTACAGGTTTAGGAGCTCTACGATCAGAATTCCCTTCTCTTAAGACAGGGTTTACTGCACTACCTTTAATTTTATCATATCTACTTTTGATATTTTTTTCTGTATCATTTTCTGGTTCTTCAGGATAACTAGGTATATCATAACCTTGAAGTTGTAATTCTGCAATTGCTGCTTTCAATTGAGGAATCGAAGCACTTATATTTGGAAGTTTAATGATGTTAGCCTCTGGTTGTTGTGCAAGTTGGCCTAACTCTTCTAAAGCATTAGCTTGTTTCTGCTTATCACTAAGTTTTTCAGGAAATATAGAAAGAATTCTAGCTGCTAGCGATATGTCTTTCGTTTCAATAGTAATATTTGCACTTCTTGTAAATTTTCTAACCAATGGTAGGAAAGAATAGGTAGCTAAAGCTGGTGCTTCGTCAGTTTTAGTGTAAACAATTTTTGAGGTGTTAACTCCCATATTTCTTGCTTTTTGTAAAGGTATCTTGATTTCTTGTACGACTTAGGAATTTGATACCTGATATATTATTCTATTATTTTAAGGAAATATTAGTCGTTTAATTTTTCTGTGACAAACAATATTAGCAGTAATTTTGACAATATATCTTAAATATTTCTATTTGTCATAGAATTTTCCGTGCGCGAAGATACAAATCTAGTCAAGCAAATGCAACCTGTAGATTGTTAGTTTTGAGTTAAAGAGACTGAATTAGAATTTCTTGAAATAATGATAGTAATAAATATAGAATGAAGAATTTTTGACTCAAATTTAAAGGTATTCATAATGCATAAAAAAAGCCATATCAAGAATATAAATATTTTGACATGGCTTCATTAGAAATATTCTTTATGGTAGCTGTTTTACCCGCTATAAAATAAAAACTTTCGTTAGTTATAACATAAATAAAATACTTCTATTTTGAGTAGATTTACTTGTTAAATAATGATTTAACTATTCGATACTACTCATACGACTATTATGAACGCTGCGTTTTTAAATTGTGATTGCAATTTTTCAGTGTATATGTTCATATAGTCAAATGCCATTTAAAATTAAAAAGGTGTCAAAACTTAATTTTTTCCTTCAAACTTCATTTTGAAATGATTTTAAAGTAAGGCCTTTAAATTGATTTCAAGGATGTATTCAAAAAAATAACTTTCGTTTCATATTTATTTTAATTCTAAGCTGGGCTTTTTATGTTCAAAGAACGTTTAGTAAAATTACAAAGCTTTAAGAATCCTTTTGTCATCTTGATGATTTTGTAATCTACTTTAAAGATAAGAAAAATAGATAAGCCTTTTGTGAATTGTTATATTATTAGTTATCAAATGGTTATGAACTACACTTGTTAACTATTGTTCATAAAAAAAGGCTGCCTTAAAGACAACCTTTTTTTTATAAAACTATATGAACTAGCTTCTTTTTTCTTTAATTCTAGCTTTCTTACCAGTAAGACCTCTAAAGTAGAAAATACGAGCTCTACGTACGCTACCTTTTTTGTTTACTTCAATTTTTTGAAGTGCTGGTAAATTTATAGGGAAAATACGCTCAACTCCCACAGTTCCCGACATTTTTCTGATTGTAAAAGTTTCTGTAGAACCAGAACCTCTTCTTTGTATAACAACTCCTCTAAAGAACTGGGTACGTGTTTTATTACCCTCTTTAATTTCATAATAAACAGTGATAGTATCACCGGCAGAGAATTCAGGGAATTCTTTTTTTGTTACAAATTCGTCTTGTACGAATTTTACTAAATCTTCCATTTTGATATAGTTTCTTTGGTTTTATTAAAGCAACATATTCACGATTTTCGCCAGAGGTTGTTTTAATCAGGGTGCAAAAATAAGTATTATTTAATTATTTGCAAGATTTTTATTATTTAATTTTTGCTTTGTCAAAGTTTTCTTTTTTTTTGATAAATCTATGAAATTCTGCGTTTTAGGATTTTTAATCTTTTAAAAGATCAGGTCTTTTTTCTTTTGTTCTTTCATAAGCTTGATCTTCCCTCCAGGTTTCTATTTTCGGAAAATTACCAGAAGTTAATATTTCTGGAACTTTCCATCCTTTATAATCGGCAGGTCTTGTGTAAATAGGAGGGGCTAAAAGGTTGTCTTGAAAAGAATCGGTAAGGGCCGATGTTTCATTTCCTAATACCCCTGGGATTAGACGAATAATAGCATCACATAAAATTAATGCGCCCAGTTCACCTCCAGATAAAACATAATCTCCTACAGATATTTCCTTAGTGATAAAATGATCTCTAACGCGTTGATCTACACCTTTATAATGCCCACATAATATAATTAAGTTGCCTTTTAAGGATAATTGGTTTGAAATTTTTTGATTTAATGTTTCTCCATCAGGAGTCATGTAGATTACTTCATCATACGTTCTTTCTGACTTTAGTTTGGAAATACACTTGTCTATTGGTTCTATCATCATAACCATGCCTGCTCCTCCGCCAAACTGATAGTCATCTACTTGTTTGTAGTTAGTAGTGGTATAATCTCGTAAGTTATGCAAATGTACTTCTACGAGCCCTTTTTCTATTGAGCGCTTCATGATTGAGGCTTCAAAAGGACTTTTTAATATTTCTGGTACTACAGTGATGATATCTATACGCATTCTAGCTTTACATTCTTTGTTGAGTGCAAAGATGCAAAAGAATATACGATACTAAAAATCTAGTATTAGAAAAGAATTATGTTATTTAGTTCCTGCTTTTCTTTGTTTATTGATTTCATCTTGAAGTTTACGCATTACTTTTTGCTCACGCTCTAAGGACCTGCGTCTGTGATCTTCAAACTCTTCTTCAGTTTCAGCAAGAGCTTTTTTGGCTTGTATAGTTACTGCATTACTGTTTTTAAATCGGTATATAAAAAAGCCTAGAAGTCCCAAAAGGATTCCGATAATAACAAGCATTATTGTGTTATAGCTAGCTTTGGTTACTGCAATACCAAAAAAGCTCATACTGTCTTTTTCTTCTGTTACAGCAGAGAGATCACCATTTGTTTTGGCTAAAGATTCTTCAAGCCCTGTTATAGTAGTTTTTTGATCTGTAATTTGTTTATTCGTAGCAGTTAACTTTGACTCCAAAGTTTTAAGCGTATCTATAGTATTTGCTTTTAGCTGATTTATCCAAACTTGTTTGATTACTTTATATTCTTGGTATCTACCAGATTTTTTGATTACAACATCAAACTGTTCTGATATGTTGGATTGTTTTAAAGCTTGCTCTGCAGTGAGCGTAGATTCTTCTTGCGCCTGAATGGTTTGGGAAATTGGTGATAATATCACCATCAATAAAAGTAGATATTTAGGCAATTTCATGTGTTGTTTTTGAATTTTTAAAGATTGCACATAAAATTAATGAATAAAAGAATAATTTAGAAGATACGAGTAAGATTTTGGTCATACGGATTTCTGCAAATATCTGGGTTATTCATTAATTTCTTCTGTAACGTGAATAAATGTACGATATTGTAGGTAATGTGCAAGAATTTTTGACTAGAGTTTATAGTTTAATTTTAAGCTTTTGTTATTTCTCTAATAAGAAATAAATAAAGAATATGTAAATCAATCTCATTTACGATAACTTTTTTTTGAAGTAAATGTTTTAAATTCTTACAGTTATCGTTGTTTTATTTAGTGCGAAAGAATTAGGATCCATCGTTATCGAGAACTATAAAAAAAACCTCTTAAAAATTAGTTTAAGAGGTTTCGTAGATTGTGCTAGTATAATCCTAGTAGTACGTAAAACGTCTTACTTTAGCAATATATTTAGATAAGCGAATTACTTGATGGCTATATCCATATTCATTATCATACCAAACATAGACTATAGCATTATTACCATTGGTGTCTACGATTGTTGCGTTACTATCATATATAGATGGGGCAGAAGACCCTACAATATCACTAGAAACCAATTCATTATCTAGAGAATATTTAATTTGTTCTACCAAATCACCTTCGAGCGCGTATTTTTTTAGAACAGAGTTTAAGCTTTCTTTAGATGTTTTCTTTTCTAATTTAAGGTTTAAAATAGCTAAAGATCCATTTGGAACAGGAACTCTAATAGCATTAGAAGTTAATTTACCTTCAAAACTTGGCAACGCTTTAGAAACAGCTTTTCCAGCACCGGTTTCGGTAATAACCATGTTTAGAGCGGCAGCACGACCTCTTCTATATTTACTATGCATATTATCTACCAAATTTTGATCATTGGTATAAGCATGTATAGTCTCTAAATGACCATTAATGACCCCAAAACTTTCATCTATTGCTTGCAAAACGGGCGTGATTGCATTTGTGGTACAAGAGGCTGCAGAAAAGATATTTACTTTATCTGGATCGTGTTCTTTATGATTTACACCATGAACAATATTTGGAATGCCTTTTCCAGGGGCAGTTAGTAATACTTTATCAATACCTTTTGCTTTTAAATGTCTGCTTAAAGCCTCTTTATCTCTAAAAGCTCCTGTGTTGTCAATAACTAAAGCGTCATTTATTCCATAAGCGGTGTAATCAATTTCTTCAGGTGCATTTGCGCTTATAATTTTAACTGTAGTTCCGTTAATAATAAGACAGCTGTTCGCTAAATCTGTTTCTACCGTGCCTGCAAAGTCGCCATGTACAGAGTCATTTCTTAAAAGTGATGCTCTTTTCTCTAATATTTCTTCTGTAACAGCACCGCGAGTAACAATAGCGCGAAGTCTTAATTGACTACCTTTACCTGTAATGGTCATTAATTCTCTGGCAACAAGACGACCAATTCTTCCAAATCCGTATAAAACGACATTTTTGGGTGAAATAGGTTTTACTTTTTTAGCATCTTTTAATTTATTTTGAACAAAACGATTTATAGAGCCATGTTCATCATTTGATAAATGGTATTCATAAGTAAGTTTACCAATATCCAATTTTGAAGGTGGTAAATCCATTAATTTGATCGCTTGAGCAATTTCTACAGAATCAAAAATTGAAATTGGTTTTTGTACAAATTCTCCAGCATATTCGTGAAGATTAATAATTTCACTAACATTTTTATCAATTAATTGATTGCGAAAAAGTACCAACTCTACTGAGTTGTCGTACCATAAATCGCTTACAGTTTTAATAAATGCTACTGTTGCGCGACGCCTGTCTGCTTGAAAGGCTAATTCTTTTTCATAAACTTCGTTAGAACTCATAATTCGTTGTGTTTTTTACAGTCTTGAAATTTCGTGCAAAAGTATATATTTCAAACGTTTTCGTAAAGCTTTTTTGATAAAAAAAATCCCGATACCTTTTTAAGATATCGGGATGCCTTATTTTATGGGGTGTTGTGATTAGTTTTGAAACACAAATTCTTTTTTGTCTCCATTGCGATCAACCAAACTAATCGTAATATCTTCATCGGGATATTTGCTATCTATAATTTCTTTTACTTCTAATACAGTTTTTACTTTCTTTCCATCTATTTCACTAATAATAAGACCTTCTAGATTGTATCTCTGCATTCGTGCACTTAGTGCTTTGCTTATTACGACTCCATGATCTAAATCAAATTTCTTGAGATAATCTTTAGGTGGATTTGTTACTTCTACACCGACATCTGCAATATTATAGTTTTGAATCACGTATTTAGATAGGGTTACTGGTAGCGTAAGTTCTTTGTCTTTTCTAAGTACTTTGACGCTAATAATATCTTTAGGTCTTTTGCTATTTACATACCCAGTTAAGTCTGCAAATTTTCTAATAGGTAATCCATCTATTTCTTTAATTACATCTCCAACTTTTAATCCGGCTTTTTTGGCACCACTATCATCTGCTACAGAAGCTACAAAAACTCCTTGCGACGTTGAAATGTCATATGCTTCTATAGCCTTAGGGTTAATCGTTCCCCCGGTAATTCCTAGAATTCCTCTTTGTACATCTCCAAACTCGATTATGTCTTCTACAATTTTACGAGCATTATTAGAGGGAACAGCAAAAGCATAGCCAACATAACTACCGGTCTGAGAGGTAATGGCTGTATTGATACCTATTAATTCACCTTTTGTATTTACCAATGCTCCGCCACTATTTCCAGGATTAATAGCTGCATCAGTTTGTATAAAAGATTGGATATTGTCATCTCTTTCATTAAGATCTCTAGATTTAGCACTTATAATTCCGGCTGTCACTGTAGAAGTAAGGTTAAAAGGGTTTCCTACTGCGAGTACCCATTCTCCAATTTTTGCCGAATTAGAATCACCAAAAGGTATGTAAGAAAGTTTATTGTCGGTATCAATTTTAATAAGTGCAATATCTGATTGAGGTGATGTGCCTACTACTTTAGCCTTGTATGATTTATTATTGTTTAAAGTGACTTCAAGATCACTTGCGCCAGCAATTACATGATTGTTTGTAACGATGTATCCATCTTCTGTAATGATCACACCAGATCCAGCTCCTTGAATAGTCCTTTCTTGAGAACCACCATTTCTAAAAAATTCCATTAAATTTCTGGGAGTACGACTAATACCATATTGCTTAACATGTACTACTGCATTTACTGTTTTTTCTGCAGCAACAGTAAAATCAATATCAGATGCTGCAATAGTATTTGCACTTGTGTTGGTAAAGTTATAATTTGTTGGAATCAGGTTAGGTGTAGTTTCACTTTGGTTAACAATAGTATCTGGTTCTAAAAACATTTTATATGCTCCTAGAGTAAATATTCCTGCTAGAATTGCTACTGCCAATAAACTCAAAAATCTTTTCATCTCCTTAAATTTCTTTTTTTAGTTTAACATTATTTATCTTAATAGACTCTCTATAAATCTTAAAATTACAATTATTGCAAACTTTTTTTCGATATTTAACTCGCAATTAACAGCGGTTTTTTGTTTACATTCTTTGTACCTTTGCCTACATTAAATAAAGAATAATGACCCTTACTTTTTATAAATATCAAGGTACAGGTAATGATTTTGTAATCATTGATAATAGAAAATCAATACTCTCCAAAAATAATACCAAATTATTTGCACGACTTTGTGACAGAAAATTTGGAATAGGCGCAGATGGTTTAATGCTGTTAGAGCTTCCTCAAAATAAGGAAGATGACTTTACAATGGTGTATTTTAATGCTGATGGTAATGAAAGCTCTATGTGCGGTAATGGAGGAAGATGTCTTGTTGCTTTTGCTGCTTTTTTAGGCGTGATAAAAGATCAGGCTGTGTTCACAGCTATTGACGGAAAACATAAGGCAGAGATTAAAGATGGTTTAGTGCATTTACAAATGCAAAATGTCTCTGAGATCGAGGAGCATGATTCTCACTTATTTCTGGATACCGGATCACCGCATCATGTAACTTTGGTAAATGAATTACAAAATTATGATGTAGTGTCAGAAGGGCAAAGAATCAGGAATGGGGCTCCATATTTTGAATCAGGGAGTAACGTAAATTTTGTTGAAAAGAAGAATGGGAAATTGTTTTCTGTAAGGACATATGAAAGAGGAGTCGAAAATGAAACTCTATCTTGTGGAACAGGAGTTACTGCAGTGGCATTGTCGATGTATCAAACAAATCAAACCGATAGTAAAGAAATTGATATCGAAACTCCTGGAGGTGCATTAAAGGTGACTTTTCAGAAAAAGGAAAAAGGATATCAAAATATTTTTTTAATAGGGCCAGCAGAGCAAGTTTTTAAAGGAGAGATTGAATGCTAACATTAAAAGGAGAAAATATCTATTTAAGAGCTTTAGAACCTGAAGATCTGGATTTTATTTATCGAATTGAAAATGACGAGCATATTTGGGAAATGAGCGCTACTCAAACGCCGTATTCTAAGTTTTTAATTAAACAATATTTAGAACATGCGCACAAAGATATCTATGAAGTAAAACAATTGAGGCTAGTAATTTGTTCGAAAGACGAGATGGTGTTAGGTTTGATTGACTTGTTTGATTTTGACCCTATGAATAACAGAGCAGGAGTCGGGATATTAATTGCCGGGAAAGAAAATAGGGGTCACGGATATGGTACAGAAGCGCTTCAGCTTGTAGTGAATTATAGTTTTAAGCATCTTCATTTACACCTGTTGTATGCAAATATAGCAAGTGATAATGCTACAAGTATTAAATTGTTTGAAAAACAAGGATTTAATAAGGTAGGGGTGAAGAAAGATTGGAATTTAGTAGGAGACGTTTACAAAGATGAATTTTTATATCAATTAATACATGTACATTAAGAAAATATTATTGGCTATTGTTTTATTAGGTCTTGTTGGAGGAAGTATTTTTGCCTATTTCGTTTATCAAGCTATTTTTTCCCCGAATACAAAATTTGAAACAGAGACGGCGACAATTTATATCCCTACAGATGCCACTTATACAGAGCTTATCGAGGAAATCAGTCCCTTAGTAAAAGATGTATATAGTTTTGATAGAATTGCTAGAAGAAAAGGATATATAGATCATATTAAGGCAGGACGTTATATTTTAACTAAAGGACTTAATAATAACGATATTATTAATACGCTTAGAAGTAAAAACAGACCAATTCAACTTAGTTTTAATAATCAAGAAAGACTAGAAAACTTGGCAGGAAGAATTGCTAAACAGATTGAAGCAGATAGTATATCTTTATTAAATTCATTTAAAGATTCTATTTTTTTGAAATCTAAAGGTTTTACTGAAGAAAGTGCTTTAGCAATGTATGTTCCTAATAAATATGAATTTTTCTGGAATACATCTGCAAGTCAATTTAGAGAACGAATGTTTAAAGAGTATACTAGATTTTGGAATGATGAGCGATTAAGAAAGGCAAAGGAGATAAAACTAACACCTATACAAGTTATTACTATAGCCTCGATCGTTCAAAAGGAAACTGCTAAAGTTGATGAGCGTCCCAGAGTAGCAGGAGTGTATCTAAATAGATTCTTAAATGGATGGAAATTAGATGCAGATCCAACGGTAATCTACGCAATTAAAAAACATCGAAATGATTGGGATACTGTTATTAAACGAGTTCTTTATAAAGATTTAGGGTTAGATAGTCCGTATAACACCTATAAATATGCCACTTTACCACCTGGCCCAATAGCAATGCCTGATATTTCTTCTATCGATGCTGTTATTAATTATGAAAAACATGATTATTATTTTTTTGTGGCCAACGTAGAAAATTTTGGATATCACAAATTTGCTAAAACAATTGGGCAACATAATCGTAATAAAAAACAGTATATAAATTGGGTAAATAAGCAAGGTATAAATCGATAAAATTGTAAAACTTTTTCTTGAAGGTAAAAGGTGCAAAAGCTTTGTTTTTAATTTAAATCGATGCTAACTTATTAACAAAATCCTTGTTTTTTTGTGAATTACTTATGGGAGGTCTTGTTTCGTTTTTATCGTTAAAATAACCTTGTTTGACGTTTAAGTGTTTTTTTGATAGCTTTTTTAACACTATTTTGACTTTATTATCGCTTTTTTTATATGTAAATCACTGTTTTTCAGTATTATAATTATTTTAACATGTGTTGATTGGTTATTAATTTATAATATGTATCTTTGCACGGCAAAAATTTAAGTAGAGGGGACCATTTTTTTAATGGCTACTTAGAAATTTTTTATATGATAAAAAGGATAACAGGATTATCTGTAACACTCATTATTGGGGGCGTTCTTTTGTTAGGTTTTAAGACGAAAGAATCTGTAGATTTTAGTTCATATAGTACTGCCGGTTTGGATTTGTATTATGTGGCGCCAAATTTTAATGAGATAGAGGATGAGGGTGTGTTTATTTCACCTGAACTTGGGAAATCTTACACAGGATTTAAAGAGGCAGTTGCTTTTAAAGAATCAAGAGGAGATTACGGAGTTGTGAATCAATTTGGTTACATGGGGAAATACCAATTTGGAAGAGGTACACTAGAGCTTATAGGGATTAAGAATATTAGTCGAAACGATTTTCTTAATAACCCTCAACTTCAAGAAAAAGCTTTTTATGCGTATTCAGCTCGTAATAAGTGGGTTTTACGAAGAGATATGAAATGGTTTATTGGTAGAAGGATGAATGGTGTTGAGGTTACTGAATCTGGAATTTTAGCCGCAGCTCACTTAGCTGGTCCTAATGCTGTCAAAAGATATCTGCGTAGTGGAGGTGTAAGTGGTTTTGCAGATGCATTTGGAACGACTATTAGATATTACATGAAAAGATTTGGGGGTTATGATACTTCATTTGTAGAGGCTGATAGAAGAGCTAAGGTTAGTTTGTAGTTTTTAATCTTTCTGGATGATGTATATCGCAGGTCTTTTGTGAAGATCAATAGTTTTTTCTTTCCATTCTCTAATTGTTTTAGTTGAAATAAATTCTGTGGTAAGTGTTATGTCGCAAGCGATACATAATCGGGTGTTATCTTGTAGTATATTTTTTAAATCATCAAGCATTTTGTCGTTTCTGTACGGGGTTTCAATAAAGATTTGAGCCTGATTTTTTTCAAAAGAAATTTTTTCTAATTGTTTTATGGCAGACTTTCTTTCTGCTTTGTCAATAGGTAGGTAGCCATTGAAAGTAAAACTCTGTCCGTTCATACCGCTACTCATCATAGCTAGAAGGATAGATGATGGGCCTACTAAAGGGATAACCTGTATGTCTTTTTCGTGAGCTATTTTTACAATTTCAGCGCCAGGATCTGCAATACCCGGGCATCCAGCATCTGATAATAACCCGATAGATTCACCATTAAGACAAGGTGTAAGATATCCTGGCATTTCGGCAATATCTGTGTATTTGTTTACCGTATGTATTATTAATGATCGTTGTGACTTGCTTGGGCTTATTTTTTTTATAAATCTACGTGCGGGTTTTTCGTTTTCAACTATATAGTGATTTATTTGTTCCAAGACCTTTTTTATAGATATCGGAAGTACTTCTAAGGGTACATCATCTCCTAGTCTAGTAGGGATGAGGTAGAGTTTTCCTTTGGGGTCCAGAGGTTTAAGCTCCATAGGTTTATTGGGTAAGGGTTTGGTATTTTGTAATTTGTTGTTTTAGCGTAATTGGTTATATATTATGATATCTGTATCTAAATATACGAAAACTTTATTTTTAAAAAAGTTAATGCTGTTTTTCGAGTTTGTGAGCGATATGGTTGCATGCTTTGTTAAGCATCTGATAAACGTTTTCAAAACCTTCAGATCCCCCGTAGTATGGGTCGGGGACTTCTAGGTTTTCGTTTGGATAAAGCTCGTTAAGAATAAGATTAACTTTATTTTTGTCTTGGTTTTTATCTGTGAGTTGTATGATATTCTGATAATTTGATTTATCCATTACGTAGATGTAGTCGTAAGTAGTAAAGTCGCTTTTATTAAATTGCGCTGCTCTTTGTTTTGAAATATCAATATTGTATTTCTTGCTTATTTCTATTGAGCGCACGTCGGGTTTATTGCCGATGTGGTAGTTACTTGTTCCACATGAGGCGACAGTGTATTTTTCTGGATCTAATTTGGATTTTAGGATACCTTCAGCTAATGGTGATCGGCAAATATTACCGAGGCATACCATTAAGATTTTGATTTTCATTTTTTAATAAAATTACTATAGGGTAAGCTTTTTTCCTAAATCTTCAACATACTTTCTGAATTGTTTGTCTGTAGAAGAGAGGTTGTCTACTGTTTTACAAGCATGTAATACTGTAGCGTGATCTCTTTTTCCTATTTGTGTGCCAATACTAGCTAAAGAAGCTTTAGTGAGTTTTTTGGCAAAAAACATAGCAAGTTGCCTGGCTTGTACAATATGTCGTTTTCTAGTTTTAGACTGTAGTGTTTCAACATCCATTTGGAAATAATCACTAACTACTTTTTGGATATAGTCTATTGATACTTCGCGTTTGGTGTTTTTGACATAATTATCGACAATAGCCTTAGCTAAATCTATAGTGATGTCTTTTTTGTTGAAAGAAGAATGTGCAATTAATGAGATAATTGCTCCCTCTAACTCACGAATATTGGTTTTTATGTTGTTGGCTAAAAATTCAACAATTTCTTCTGGCATTTCAACACCATCACGATATAATTTATTTTTAATGATTGAGACTCTTGTTTCAAAATCAGGTTGATGCAGCTCGGCAGATAGTCCCCATTTAAACCTAGAAAGAAGGCGTTGCTCAATATCTTGCATATCTACAGGAGCCTTGTCACTAGTAAGGATTACCTGTTTTCCATTTTGGTGTAAATGGTTAAAAATATGGAAGAATACATCCTGAGTTCCAGCTTTACCTGATAAAAGTTGTATGTCATCAACAATAAGTACATCTATAATTTGATAAAAATGAATAAAATCGTTTCTATTATTCTTTTTTACTGATTCTATGTATTGTTGGGTAAATTTTTCAGCAGAAATATATAAAACTGTCTTTTCTGGGTAGTTGTCTTTTATGTTTACACCAATAGCGTGTGCCAAGTGTGTTTTTCCAAGACCTACTCCTCCAAAGATTAGTAACGGGTTAAAAGACGTTCCTCCTGGTTTATTAGCTACAGCCATTCCTGCAGATCTAGCCAATCTATTTGAGTCTCCTTCTAGGAAATTTTCAAAGTTATAACTAGGGTTTAATTGTGATTCTATTTTTACGTTTCGTATCCCTGGAATTACAAAAGGATTTTTTAATTCAGGATTTTTACTTTTAATAGGTACATCAACCTCTTGAGAATTTACGGCTGTACGATTTGCACTAGGTATTTTTTCAGTAAAAGGTTTTTTGTTGCCATAAGTATTTTCCATCTTAATGACGTATACCAATTTAGCGTTTTCTCCTAATTCGCGAGTTAAAGATACTTTAAGAAGGTTGACATAGTGTTCTTCTAACCATTCGTAGAAAAACTTACTGGGTACCTGAATGCTTAAAGCGCCATCTGTAAGTTTTACAGCTTTGATTGGTTCAAACCAAGTTTTAAAAGCTTGTGGCGTAATGTTGTCTTCTATAAAAGATAAACAATTATCCCAAACTGATTGCGCAGTTAAATTCATGCGAGTGATTAGTTTACTATTTTTCTGTTAAGTTACTAAAAAGAATTGTTGAAAAACTCCTTACTGTTTTTGCTTGACAAATATGTGAACAAAAAATGTAAAAAAAAAACGTTTTAGGGGTTGAATTTTAATTATTTTTTTTGCATAATTCGTTAATTCTACTGTCAACAATATTCTATCAATAATATGAAAATTATTTCAGAAACCAAGCTAAAAGTTCGATATTCCGAAACAGACCAAATGGGTGTCGTTCATCATGGTAACTACGCGCAGTACTTAGAATTAGCTAGAATAGACTGGCTGTCGAAACTAGGGTTTTCTTATAAAACAATGGAAGAAAATGGTGTTATGCTTCCAGTATTTACCTTAGATCTTAAATTTAAGAAATCTGCTTTTTTTGATGATGAATTGACTGTTAAAACTTCATTAAGGAAAATTCCTACAGTAAAAATTATTTTTGACTTTGAAATCTTCAATAAAAATAAAGAATTATTAACTACAGCCACTACTACATTAGTCTTTGTTAACAGTAAAACAAGAAAACCCATCATGTGTCCTTCTTATTTACTTGAAAAAATAGAAGACAATTAATTAATCAAGTCTTTCTATTTTTATTTCATACAACGGAGAAAAAATCGGTTTTATTTTATCAGCAAGCTTTTTTCTGACAGAAATGTGAATTTTGCAATTTAGTTCTAGTTCTTGTTTTGTGATGTTTAGATTATGTTCTTTTATAATTCGCATTACTTTATTCATGTCTTTGTATTCAAAAATGATGATAAAATCAATATTGATAGTTTTTTCAATAATATTTGAATTTTCTAAAGCCAATTGAGCCGATGTTCTGTAGGCATTGATTAATCCACCAACACCAAGTTTTACACCACCAAAGTATCGAACAACTACAATTAGAATGTTAGTTACATCAAAAGATTGAATTTGCCCATAAATAGGTTGTCCTGCAGAATTCGAAGGTTCTCCATCATCATTGCTGCGGTACCGAATTGTTTCTGTACCTATTTGCCATGCGTAACACCAATGTCTGGCAGAATGATGTCGTTTTTTGAGTTGATCTATAATTTGTTTTACTTCTTCTTCGTTGGTAACCGGAAAGGAAAAACCAAAAAACTTACTATTCTTATCTTTAAAAAGAACCTCTTTAGAAGGGGTAGTAATAGTTTTATATGTGTCTTTATGATCCAATAATTAGTTCTGGTTTATATAGAAAAAGTAACTAAGATAATACTAAGAATAGCTAAACCAATACCAATCCAATTTTTGAGCATCAATTTTTCTTTGAAGAATAAGATACCTGCAATGGTTGATACTAGTAAGACTGCTACATTGTTAATAGTAAATACGGTAGAACTATCCATGTTTTCATATCTAAGTGCTTTTATTAAAAAGTAAATTGAAAAATAGTTAGGTACTCCTAGTCCGATTCCTGCAATAACGTTTTTTAATTGGAGTTTTAATGTGCCATTTATTCTTTTATAAATTAAGGTACATACTCCAATAATTGCAGCAAAGCCAAAGATAGTTGCTGAAAAAATAGAAACGTCATTTGCGGCCACATAATGTGTTTCAAAAAATTTTAAGCTGGTGTCGATTATCCCACTACCAATAAAAACCAATAATGGAAATATTAAGTTTCTTTTTGTAAGTGAAACACCTTCTGTAGTTTTTGCAGAGGTTAGATATACGGCTACTAGTGCAATTAGTATACCCGTAATTTTTAGGATGCCTGTGCTTTCTTGATACACAATAACTCCAAAAATGATTGGGATCGCTAGGCTCATTTTAGTCGCTACGGCAGCAACAGATAATCCGTTTCTTTGTGTGGTTATTGCCATTAAATTAAAAACGGAAATGAAAACAATCCCTAAAATAGCAGCTCCGTAAAACCAACCTTGATTTGTAATGTATGTTATTTGTACAGGTTCAGAATAAGCAATGATTCCTGATACCGCAGCTACTACGTAGTTAACAATAATAGCTTGAAGAGTGTCGACATTATATTTTGCAAATAGTTTGAAAATGACAAAAATCAAGCTTGAAGCTAAAACGCTAAAGATTAAATAGATCAAAATAAATTAGATTTTAATGTAAATAGATTTGATACGTCTTCTGTTTTGGGGTCATTATTCCAGATGTGGATCCCAAGTTTAGAAGCTGTATCCGTATTTTCTTTGGTGTCATCGATAAAAATTGTTTGATTGGGCACTATTTGGTGTTGCTCTAATACAAATTCAAAAATATCGGTATTTGGTTTTCTTAACTGTATTTCATGAGAAAGATAAAAATAGTTAAAGGAAGATCTGAATGCTTCATAAAATGAGACATTCTTTTTGATCCAATCAATATGTAACTCGTTCGTATTACTTAAAAGTATAAGATTATATTTTTTTTCTAATGCTAATTTTTGAATAAAATCTAATCTATGTTTCGGAAAATCTAATAAAATAGAATTCCATGCATGAGTAATTTCATCTTTAGATGCATTAGAGAGTATTTTTTGAAATAAATTAATACATTCAAAAGTAGAAATCTTTCCTACCTCATAAAGTAAATTAATTTCAGAAATTTCTTCAGTAGAGATTGGTCCTAATAATGAAAGTTCTCTAAATATTGCTTGTTTGTCTAAATTGATAAAAACATCTCCAAAATCAAAAATAATGGTCTTAATCATTTTGATATATTCTTAAAGTATCATTTACTATTTTCTCTTCAGCAATAAGGTTTCCTTTTAGTAAAGGGGCTTTTATTCCGTTTTCAAAAGTAGTGTTTCCCTCAAAAATTCTGGCTTCATCCCAAAGGTTTTCATCAATGAATGATTGGATTGTATGTCTACCACCTTCTATAATAATGGATTGAATCTCTTTGTTGTATAAAATATCACATATTTCTGTTAGAACATTCGTGTTTTTAGGAACCTTTTTGTATTGGGTATTGCCCTTGTCTTCTTCCTTATTTTCTTCTGAAGTAATAATAATAGTTTCTGTAGTTTGGTCTAATATTGATGATTTTAAAGGGATTTTATTGGTAAGATCAATTGCTATTCTTGTTTGGTGATTTCCATGCCATTCTCGAATGGTTAATTTAGGATTGTCTTTAATAACAGTTTGATTTCCTACTAAAATAGCAGACTCTTCTGCACGCCATTTATGTACTAGTTGTCTCGAATTTGGATTTGTTATCCATATAGGTTTTCTCTCAGTATTGGTGTTGATAGGTGCTATAAAGTGGTCGCAAGTTTGAGCCCATTTTAATATAATATAGGGACGCTTTTTATTGTGAAACGTAAAAAAACGTTTATTTAAATCATTACATTCTTTTTCTAATACGCCAACTATTACATCACAACCAGCATTCATTAATTTTTTAACTCCTGATCCAGATACTTTAGCAAAAGGGTCAATTGTACCAATTACCACCTTTTTAATTCCTTTTTCTATAATTAAATCACTACAAGGAGGGGTTTTTCCATAGTGGCTGCAAGGTTCCAGGCTTACATATATGGTAGCTTCTTTTAGTAAAGACTGATCTTTAACAGAATTAATAGCATGTACTTCGGCATGAGGTTCACCAGCTTTATAGTGCCAGCCCTCGCCAATAATTTTGTGATTTAAAACAATCACACTACCTACTAATGGATTAGGATATGTAGTCCCCAATCCGTTTTTGGCTAACTGAATGCAACGGTTTATGTATTTTTGGTGTGTATTCACGTTACTTTATGCTTACCTGTTGTTGTTTATTGATTTTATAAGGATAAGAAAAACTTCCTAAATGGTATCTGATCGTACCTTTGTATTCTATATTTAGTGAATCTGTTTGTATTACCTTAAGAACGCTATTTAAAATACTATTTTTATTGTTTTTATAGATTTTAGAAAGAGAAAAAGTTCCTTCTAAAGGAATTGTAAATTCACTTTTTGCTGGAATGTCGAATTCTTGAGCAGAGATCGTTCCAACATCAATATTATCAACAAAAACATGAAAATCTTCTATAGATAGTTTTCCATTTAGTCGATTTGGGTTGTCAAAAATGGCATTTGCTTTTATGGTAACATCACGAATACTGGCATTTTTAATTACAATAGCATCGACATATTTAAATTCTGGTTTTTTAGATAAAGAACATGCTGTTAAGAAGATAAATATTGTTAATAATAATAAAGGTCTCTTCATTGACTTCTGTTTAGATTTAGCTTATATTTCGATATCTATTAGAAATAATAGTATTACACAAAGTAAAATGTGTTTTCTGATTATTATTTCTTTAATAGTGTCACAAAAGTAGTATTTATAAATAGAATGAGTAGTATAAAAATACGTTCGATAGAATATAAAGATAACGAGGCAATAGCACTAGTAATACGAAGTGTTTTGTTAGAAATGGGCGTTCCTAAAATAGGTACTGCTTATGAGGACGAATCTTTAGATAAGATGTATGAAACGTATAGTAAAGACAATCGAATGTATTTTGTTCTTGAAGAAGAAGGTAAGATTGTTGGTGGGGCGGGTATTGCTCCTCTAAAAAATGAAGATATTACCATTTGTGAACTTCAAAAAATGTATTTCTTATCAGAGGTTAGAGGAAAAGGAGTTGGATTTATGATGATAAATACATGTCTTGATTTTGCAAAAGAACAAGGTTTTTTGAAATGTTATTTAGAAACAATGCCTTATATGACGGCAGCAAGGAAGCTGTATAAAAAAGTAGGTTTTCAAGATCTTGAGAAACCCGTTGGAAATACAGGGCACTATAGTTGTCAGGCATGGATGATAAAAGACCTTTAATTCAAAAAGATTTACATTGAAAATAAAAGATCTTAGAACAGGTTTTGTAAATTCTTTATCTGACCTTTATGATAGAGAAGAGGTATTGTCTTTTTTCTATCTTCTTTCTGAAAAAATTTTAGAATTAAGAAGAGTCGATATAGCGCTTAAATTGAATGATTCACTTTCGGTAGAAAGTGTAGAGCAATTTAGGAATGCTCAAAATAGGTTGCAATCTCAGGAGCCTATTCAATATATTCTTGGGGATACAGAGTTTTATGGGGGGGTATTTACTGTAAATAAACATGTGTTAATACCTAGGCCCGAAACAGAGGAGTTGGTAGATTGGATCTTGCATGATCAAAAAAATAAAAATACTTCGCTGAAAATTTTAGATATAGGAACAGGTAGTGGTTGTATCGCTATTTCTTTGGCTAAAAATTTAAAAAAAGCAGAAGTATACGCTATTGATGTGTCTGAGGAAGCTCTTAAAGTGGCCAAGGCAAATGCAGAAAAAAATCAAGTAACTGTAAAGTTTATAAAACTTGATGTGTTAGCGGCTAGTGATTTATTTCAGAGTTTTGATATCATTGTTTCTAATCCGCCTTATGTTAGAGAATTGGAAAAAGAGGAAATGAAGCCTAATGTTTTAGATAACGAACCTAACTTGGCATTATTTGTTTCAAACGGAAAACCCTTGGTATTCTATGAGAAAATAACCAAATTGGCAAAAAAAAGATTGGATAGAGGAGGTGCATTATATTTCGAAATCAATCAATATTTAGGTAATGAAACAAAACTAATGATAGAAAATCTGGGTTTTAAGACCGTAGAATTACGTAAAGATTTGTACAATAGTGATAGAATGATTTGTGCAAAACTTTAAGATGTCAACTATCTGTTACTTGTTTAAAAGAGATAACTATATAAATATAATATAAATGACTACTCTTAATTCGATTTGTGTATTTTGCGGAAGTAGTGAAGGGAATGATATCACTATAATTGAAAAAGGTTTTTCACTTGGCGAAGAATTAGCTAGACGACAAATTACATTGGTCTATGGGGCTGCTAAGATTGGTATAATGGGAAAAGTAGCAGAAGGTGCTCTTACATCGAAAGGAAAAGTGATTGGTGTAATTCCAGAATTCTTAAAGTTAAAAGAAGTGATGCATTTAGGATTGCATGAGTTAATCACTACAGAAAATATGCATCAACGTAAAATGAAAATGCATGATCTTAGTGATGGCTTTATAACGCTGCCTGGTGGATTCGGAACTTTAGAAGAGCTTTTTGAAATTATTACTTGGGCGCAACTAGGTTTGCATCAAAAACCAATTGGTTTGCTAAATGTTGGAGGGTTTTATGATGATCTCTTGCAACTGTTGGAGACTATGGTACGTAGAGGGTTTTTGAAAATAGAAAATTATGAATTATTGATTGTAGATGATAGTATAGATCAACTTTTAGAAAAAATGAAAATGTTTAAACCTAAAGAAGTGCCTAAATGGTTAAAACCAGAAAGGACATAGGAAATTAAATTTATAGATCGGTAAATGTTCGTAGCGTGTCTAAAAAAGGAATCATTAAAAGAATTATCATCAATCAAAATCTATAAAAAGGGAATTATCAAATGAGTACAGAAGAACAAATTAATCAACTTAGAGAAGAGTTACGTAAGCATAATTATAATTATTACATTCTTGATAAGCCTACAATTACGGATTATGATTTTGATATGAAGTTAAAAGAACTTCAAAAATTAGAAGAAAAACACCCTGAATTTTATGATGCTAATTCTCCTACATTAAGAGTAGGAGGCGAGGTAACCAAAAATTTCGAAACTCTGGTTCATGAATTTCGCATGTACTCTTTAGATAACTCCTATTCAAAAGAAGATTTACTGGATTGGGAAAAGCGGATCAAAAAATTAGTTGATGGTGAGGTTAATTATACTTGTGAACTTAAATATGATGGTGCATCAATTAATTTGACTTATGAAAACGGAGAGTTGCTTAAAGCGGTTACAAGAGGAGACGGTATTCAAGGTGATAATGTCACCACAAATGTAAAAACAATAAAGTCTGTTCCATTAAAATTAAAAGGAGATTTTCCTGCAAAATTTGACATTAGAGGAGAAATTGTTTTGCCATACGAAGGTTTTGAGCAAATGAATAAAGAACGTATTGCTCAAGGTGAAGAACCCTATGCAAATCCAAGAAATACAGCTTCTGGAAGTTTAAAATTGCAAGATAGTAGTGAAACAGCTAAACGACCTTTAGATTGTTTGTTATATAGTATACAAGGAGAAAGGTTAGGAATTACTACGCAATATGAAAATTTAGAAAAAGCTAGAGAATGGGGGTTTAAAGTTCCTGTAGAATCAAAAATGGTAAACTCAATTGATGAAGTATTAGAGTTTGTGAACTATTGGGATAAACATAGGCATGATTTGCCATATGAAACCGATGGAGTGGTTATTAAGGTTAATAATTTACAACAACAAGAAGAACTTGGTTATACTGCAAAAGCGCCTAGATGGGCTATGGCTTATAAATTTAAAGCAGAGCAAGTATTTACCATACTTAATGAAATTACATATCAAGTAGGTAGAACAGGTGCAATAACACCAGTCGCAAATTTAGAGCCAGTACAATTAGCAGGAACTACCGTAAAACGAGCTTCTTTACATAATGCCGATCAGATTGAGAAATTAGATGTTCGAATTGAAGATACTGTTTTTGTTGAAAAAGGAGGAGAAATTATACCTAAAATAGTTGGGGTAGATCTTCTTAAAAGACCTGAAAATTCAATGCCGACTTCTTATATAACAGAATGTCCGGTATGTAGTACAGTATTGATTCGGAAAGAAGGTGAAGCTCAACATTATTGCCCAAATTATTATGGATGTACTCCTCAAGTTGCGGGTCGCATTCAGCATTATATTTCTAGAAAAGCAATGGATATAGAGGGATTGGGAGGAGAAACTGTTTTGTTATTGGTTAATGAGGGGTTAATAAAAAATTATGCGGATTTGTATACGTTAACCAAAGAACAGGTTGTCCCGTTGGAACGAATGGCAGATAAAAGTGCAGACAATCTTATTCTTGGTATAGAAAAATCCAAAGAAATCTCTTTTGAAAGAGTGCTATTTGCATTGGGAATTAGATATGTCGGAGAAACTGTAGCTAAAAAACTCGCAAAGCATTATAAAACTATAGATGCTATTATGCTAGCAACCGAAGAAGAATTGGTAAATGTAGATGAAATTGGAATTAAAATAGCGCAAAGTGTAGTGGAGTTCTTTTCTTCTGAAGATAATAGGAACTTAATTAATCAATTGAAACAACATGGTGTGCAGTTGGAAATCTCTGCTGAGAAATTAGCTAATCAAACAGATACGTTACAAGGTCAGATTTTTGTTGTATCTGGTGTGTTTGAAAAAGTAACTCGTAACGAACTTAAGAAGCTCATAGAAGATAATGGAGGTAAAGTTTCAAGTTCAATATCCTCAAAAACATCATATGTAGTTGCTGGAGCTAACATGGGACCAAGCAAGTTAGAGAAAGCGAGTTCATTAGGGATTTCAATTATTAGTGAAGATCAGTTTCTTGAAAAAATAGAATGAAAATAAGAACATTAATTAAAGTACTATTAATTTTAACAGGAGGACTTTGTGTGCTTAGTGTAGCGCTGCAAAACTCCAGTTTAGAGTTGTATGTGAAACCAATGACAGTTCCATTGTTTTTCATGTTGTATTGGTTTAATGTGAAAAAAATTGACATCTTATTTCTTGTAATTTTATTGCTTTGTTTTCTAGGAGATGTGTTTCTATTAACAGATATAAAAAACAGCTTTATTTATGTTTTGATAAGTTATGTGCTTTGCTATGTAATTTTATTCTACTATCTATTAAAAAATCACAAAAAGATTAATTTTAGTACTACTGATATAATTTACTTGTCAGTGTTTTTTGTGATCTGGACATATGTGGTTTATGAAATTTATTCGGCCATAGAAGGGCAAATGGGAGATATAAGATTATATGGATTGATTTACATGATTGTTTTGTATTTTTTGCTTCTTGGTGCGGTTTTTCAATATACTAACATTAGATCAACAAAGTCTTTATGGTTTTTAATAGCAATTCTTAATTTTGTGATAAGCGATTCTTGTTTTGCTTTAAATAGATTTTATATTTCTTCAATAGAGTTAGAGGTAATTAATGCAATCTATCAATTACTTGCCGTGTTTTTTCTAGTTAAGTATAAAATATCAAGCCCAGTCTCCTTAAAATTAAAAAGCCCATGACCTTGGGTGTATTATGATTTTTGATTCTTTTAAAAATTAGTATATTGTACTTAAAAAGAGTCTTTTAAATGTTTGCGTGATTAACTTTTTTGGGTATATCACATAATTGTTTTTGAGTACAAGAAAAATTAATGAATGGAGAGAAAATACTAAAGCTTTTTATTTCCTTTTTGATTGTATTGCAAGTATTAGAATTTGTGTTTTTTACAAGTTACTTAAATGCTTATCTTAATATTGCAATTTTGATATCGATAACGGTTCTGTATTTAGTAAGTACAAAAAGTATAAAAACCCTACATATTGTTGTTTTGTTGGTGTTTTTGTTAAGGGAGCTAATACCATTTTTTGGTGATTTAAGTAGTATGATAGAATATCAAATGACTGCAAATCTAATTGCTAATATCTTGTTGTTTTATTTTTTGTACTATAATCACAAGTCCTTTGTTTATAACAAAAGGGATGTTTTTACTTTAGTTTTAGGTAGTTCCTTGTATACTGTAATCTTTTTTATGGTTTATCAAATCCTTAAAGAACCTATGGGAGAATTGTATTTACTGGGTTTTCTTCATTTAGTATTGCTTTATATATTGTTGGTAGTAGGGGCGATGCATTATATAAATATAAGATCCGAGAAATCTTTATGGTTTTTTTTAGCAATGTTGAATTTTTCATTTAGTGAAAATATGCTGCTAATCGATCGATTTTATTTAGAATCTTATGAGTTAGAGGTTTTAATACTAATATGTAAACCATTAGCAATGTTTTTTTTGGTTAATTATATGATAACAAAATCTCTTAAACTTAAATCAGAAGAATTTGAAGGTTTTTAAAAAACATAATTTTAAAAGGAGTATTTGGATACAAAAAAAAGCACATATCATTTGTTTTATGCCACTAGTTTCTTAACATTAATTGTAACAATTTTTGCAAAGGATTTAGTGATTTACTTTAAACCTCCGGTTATAATCTCTTTGGGGATACTTTACCTAGTAAATGCTGAGCATAGAAATTTTGGTGTAATTTTAAGTCTTATATTAATCATAATATGTGAAGTGCTTTTTTTGCAGGATTATTTAGGCAATTTCAAATTGCTACATATTTTGTTTTCCTGTTATTACTTATTAAATATTATTTTACTTTGGAAAAGTCTTAAAGTGATAAAAATACAGTTTAAGAAAGTTGTGACTTTGCAGTTAATTGTTTCAATGTTGTTAATAGGTTATGTGTTGTATACTGTAGCTTATTTGATTTTACCTCAGGTAAATGATCATGTTGTGGTTTTGATTGTTCTTATTTTCTTTTTTGCAGTTTTTATAGGGGTTTGTTATTATATATATTTAAATAGTAAAACTGTTGTTAGTTATTCTTTAATGGTAGCGGCTTCCTGTTTTTTGATTGTGAATATTGTAACTGCATTAAATAGACTTTATATTTATTTAGAAATTTTTCCGGTTATCACAACAGTTTTGCAGATTTGTGGACAGTTTTTTTTGATAAAGTTTTTTATAGAGAGGCATAAGTTAATGCCTAATAATGAAGAATATTTTTAATTATAAAATTTTATTTCTATTTGAAAAAAACAAGTATAACATATCTGTTTTTCTATTTTTCTTTTTTATTGATAATAGGTGTTTCTATATTTTTTGAGAGAACGTTGCTTCTTGTTGTAAAGCCAATTATTCCGCTATCTTTAATAGTGATTTATCTTCAATCTGTAAGGGAGAGAAATATTCTTTTCTTAATATGTATGCTATTGATTTTAGTTGTTGATATTTTTATTTACACAGATTTTGTGAGGTATTATGATATTATAGCGGTATTGATTACGCTTTTTTATGCTTTAGGATCTTTTTTGATTAAAGATTATATTTTGAAAGAAGATTTGCAGATAAAAAAATTGATTTCGATATCGGTAGCCATAGGTACTCTCTTTATTGTTTATTTGATATATTCAATAACAGAATTGGCAATGCCCAAAATCAATGACTCTCTGTTTTCTGTGGCATCAATTACGATTAGTTTGTTGTTGTTTTCAGCTTGTAGTTTTATTGTGTATAAAGCTGATCGATATGAAAAAGGAATTTACTTGTTTATAGCAACTTGTTGTACATTGTTTACAGATGCTTTATTGGCAATTAATGAATTATACTATTATACTAGGGAGTTTACGGTTCTTGCCAATATTTCAGAAATAATAGGTCTGTACTTTTTTACAAGTTTTTTTGTTCAAACTAGTTTAAAGGATAAAACACTTGATGAAAGTGATTTTTTCTAAAATTCCCTTAGTTTTATTTTAAAGAGTAGATCTTTTGGTTACCTTAGGTTCTAAATTTTGTTACTTTTTGAAAAGATCTGGTATTACATATTTGTTTTTCTATTGCACCTTTCTCATTGTAATGTGTTCTGCGATTTTTTTAGATAAATCAAGTCTAATATATACTAAGCCATTTGTTCAAATAGCACTCATAGTCCTTTACCTTACAGAAGTGAAAAGAATTAATTTTCTATTTCCAATAATGATGCTTGCAGTACTTGTATTAGATATCTTTATTTATATCGATTTTGTCAAATATTTAAATCTTATAACTGCATTAGTTTTGGTATATTACTTGGGAGGCGTATTAATGCTAAAACAATATATCTCTAAAGAGGATATAAAAGTTAGTAAGCTTGTTTCTCTTCCAGTACTTGTGAGTGTTGCTTTCGTGTCATATTTAATTTATGCTATCGCAGAACTTGCTTTACCTAGAGCAAAAGATTCTATTGGTGCTATATTATTAATTGCAACAGGGGCATTAGTATTTTCGATGGCTAATTTTATAGTGTATATGGTGGATAGATACGAGAAGTCAATATATCTGTTTGTTACCGCCTGCTGCACATTGTTTATCGATGGTCTTTTGGCGATTAATGAGATGTATTATTATGCAAAAGTATTTACAATTTTGATTAATCTTGTGGAAATAACAGGATTGTATTTTTTAACAAGTTTTTTTATTGAAACCAAGCTTATAGAAACAAAATCTTCTAAAGGGAAATATTTTTGAAGTAAATATGTTTAAGGTGTATGTCTGATTATCAAGGCTTTCCTTTTTTCTTAGAAGGGAGTAGGTGATTTTAATGAGTAAAATGGCTACATTTGTGGCTTCTTAATCTTTTTGTGAATGATTTTAAAGGGTCTTAAAAGAAATGCTATCAAAAAAAATATTGAAGCACATTTGAAGAAAAGAAATTCTTCTTCAGATAGTATTTCTACTCTTAAAACGCTAGCAGTTCTTGTTGATGCCTCTTATGATATAAATATTATTTCCTTAATTAAATTGGCAAATGAATTAGGGGTTTCACCAGATAAATTAAAGATAGTTGGCTATAAAGAAGAAAAAGATTTAGATGATGATAAAGATGCAGCGTATTACAATGATAAAAGTTTTGGAGTTAGTGGGGGAGTTAAAAGTAATTCTTTACAAGAATTTGTAAATAAGGATTACGATGTTTTGATTAGTTTTTATTCAGAAAACAAACTCGAACTTAATTATGTTGCAGCAGTTTCAAAAGCTAAATTTAAAGTTGGTTTTGGAACCGTAGATAATAGGATTAATGATTTGATTATAGGAGCAACAGTTGATAATCCTAATCTATTTATCAAGGAACTTAAGAAGTATTTAAAAATTTTACAGATTATATAATTATGAGTGGTTTTCTTAGAGGGACAGGTGTAGCATTAGCTACTCCATTTAATGAAGATGGTTCAATAGACTATCCTGGAGTAACATCTTTAGTTGATTTTTGTGTCAAAGGTAATATAGAATATCTTGTAGTATTAGGGACTACTGCAGAATCGGTTACCTTATCAAAGAAGGATAAGGTGGAATTAGTAAATCATATTATTAAAGTAAATAACAAAAGGCTTCCTTTGGTAGTAGGTATTGGCGGAAATAATACACAGTCAATTCTCGATGAAATGAAAGACACAGATCTATCAGATTTTGATGCTATATTATCTGTAGTTCCTATGTATAATAAACCAACTCAAGAAGGTATTTATCAACATTACAAGACTATTAATGATAATGCTCCTTTGCCAGTACTCTTATATAACGTTCCTTCTAGAACAGGGACTAATATGACCGCAGAAACTACGCTTAGATTAGCAAAACTAGAAAATATAGTTGGTATTAAAGAAGCGGTTGGAGATTTTACTCAAGTGCTTAAAATTATAAAAAACAAGCCACAGGGTTTTCTTGTAATTTCAGGAGATGATGCATTGGCATTACCTGCAGTTGCTGCTGGTGGTGATGGCGTGATAAGTGTTGTTGGTCAGGGATTTCCCGAAGAATTTTCTGAAATGATACGTCTAGGATTAGCAGGTCAAACGCAAAAGGCTTTTGCTATACTCTATAGTTTGCTTCCTGTTTTAGATTATGCTTTTGAAGAGGGTAATCCTGCAGGGATTAAAAATATTTTAAAAATAAAGGGTATTTGTGATGATTATCTTCGTTTACCGCTAGTTTCTGTTTCTAAGGAGTTAGAAGGGAAAATAAAAAAATTTATAGAGAACTATAAGTAATGGTAGCTTAAATATGTACTAGTATTTGTGTGAAGATGGCTAAAAAAATTAAAGATCCAGGAATAGGAAAGCATTCTAACAAATACGCTAGACGTTTTATTAATGCAGATGGTTCGTTTAATATTAAACATGTCAATAAGGTTAATTCCTTGTCTGAAAGTTATAATTATCTCATAAATATAACATGGGGTAAATTTTTTTTATGGGTTTTGCTCGGGTATACATTGGTTAATTCCTTATTTGCTTTAGTGTATACATTTTTAGGGATAAGTAATATTGCACAACCAACAGGAGATATTTTTAAAGATTTCTTAAACGCTTTTTTCTTTTCCGCTCAGACTGTTACAACTGTAGGGTATGGCGCAATGGCTCCAAAAGGGTTGCTTTTTGGGGTGATATCGTCTTTTGAAGCATTGATTGGCCTACTTAGTTTTTCATTTATAACAGGTTTGTTGTACGGGAGGTTTTCGAAACCAAGGGCGAATATTAAATTTAGCTCTAGTATTATTTTGAAAAAACATAAAGAGGTTGATGCAATTATGTTTAGATTAATGAGCAAAAGTGACAATGTTATGATACGACCTAATATAGAGGCTACACTAGCATTATCTTTAAAAGATAAACATAATGAGTTTACTAATAATTTTTATAAACTGAAATTAGAGAGAGATGCGATAACATATCTTCCTACCACATGGACTATTGTACATGGTATAGACGAATCTAGCCCATTAAAAGAGTTTAGTAGGGAAGAATTGAAGCAACTTCACGGGGAAATTTTACTCCTGGTAAGCTATTATGATGAATCATTTGCTCAAGAAGTGCATCAGGTACATTCTTATATCTTAAAAAACATTAAGTATGATCAACGCTTTGTTCCAGCATTTTACTATGATGATGATGGGTATACGATCCTTGATCATGATAAGCTAGATCAAACAACTAAATAGTCCTTGATAGCAATAAAATCCATGTAATACCACTTTTTTCTTTGCAACAAGAGTTTGAAAATTACGTCCTTTAAAAGGATCATTGTGTCATGTTAAACACAAATTAAATGATTTATTTATCAATTCAATTGATATGCAAATGAATTGGTGAATTAAAAGTTTTTGTAATAGCGCAGAAATATATATTTTTGCCTGATGTTTTTTTATCTATGAAGAGATTATTTTATTTATTGATTTTTGTATTATTCCTTGGTTCTTGTAGTGAATACCAAAAAGTATTGAAGGGTGAAAATGTGGGTGATAAGTATAAAGCCGCAGTAAAATTGTATGAAGACGGAAAGTATACAAAAGCACTAAGACTTTTTGAGCAGGTTGTGCCACAATATAGAGGGAAGCCACAAGCAGAAAGAGTAATGTATTTTTATGCAGATACGTATTATCAATTGGGAGATTATTATTTAGCTGGATATCAGTTTGAAAGATTTACAAAATCATTTCCGAAAAGTGATAAAAGACAAGAGGCAGCGTATAAAGGGGCAAAAAGTAATTATCATTTGTCTCCGAGGTTTAGTTTAGATCAAGAAGAAACAACTAAAGCTATAGAAAAACTTCAAGCGTATATAAATGCATATCCAGAGAGTGAAAATCTAAAAGAAGCAAATACTTTAGTAGCCGAACTTAGAGAAAAAAAGGAGAAAAAAGCATATAAAATAGCAAAACAATATCACCATCGAGAAGATTATAAAGTAGCGATAAAAGCATTTGATAATTATCTAATCGATTACCCTGGTTCTGCTTATAGAGAAAAAGTTTTGTATTATAAGCTTGAATCAGAATACCTCTTAGCTGTAGGAAGTTATGCAGATTTAGTAAAAGAGCGTTTAGAAACAGCTAATGGTTTTTATAATAACTACAAGAAGTATTATAAAACAGAAGGTGAGTACATTGAGAAAGCAGACGAATTAGGAGAAGATATAAAGACTAGATTAGAACAGTATAAATAGAAAAAAAGTAGAAGATGGATTTGAAAAAAAGCAATGCACCAGTAAACACAACTACTATTGATAAGAATCTTATTGATCAACCAACAGATAATATATATGAGGCTATTTCAGTAATATCTAAAAGAGCTACTCAGATAAATACAGATATCAAAAAAGAGCTTCTTGAAAAGTTAGATGAGTTTGCAACTTATAATGATAGCTTAGAAGAAATTTTCGAAAATAAAGAACAAATAGAAGTTTCTAAGTTTTATGAAAGATTACCTAAGCCACATGCTTTAGCTGTTCAAGAATGGTTAGAAGGTAAAATTTATCACAGAAATACTAAATCAGACACAGAATCTCTATAAATCTATGTCAATTTTAAGCGGTAAAAAGATTTTATTAGGTGTCACCGCTGGTATTGCTGCATATAAGACTGCTGCTCTTGTAAGATTATTTATCAAAACAGGAGCAGAAGTAAAAGTTGTTATGACTCCCGCAGCAAAAGATTTTGTTACTCCACTTACACTATCTACATTATCAAAGAATCCTGTTTATTCTTCATTTTATGATGAAGATGATGAAAATGCGGTTTGGAATAATCATGTGGATCTTGGTTTATGGGCAGATGTAATGATTATTGCACCAGCTACAGCAAATACATTATCAAAAATGGCTTCAGGAGCTAGTAATAATTTATTACTAGCTACGTATCTATCAGCAAAATGCCCAGTGTATTTTGCTCCTGCAATGGATTTAGATATGTATAATCACCCTTCAACGCATAATACATTTAAGAAATTACAAGAGTTTGGTAACATAATGATTCCAGCAGAATCAGGTGAATTGGCAAGCGGCTTAGTGGGGCAAGGAAGAATGGCAGAACCTTTAAATATTGTCGACTTTATAGAAAACGATATTTTAGATAAATTGTCACTTCGAGGTCAGAAAGTACTCATTACAGCTGGTCCAACATATGAAGCAATAGATCCGGTACGATTTATAGGAAACCATTCTAGTGGAAGAATGGGGATTGAATTAGCTAAGACTGCAGCAAATCTTGGAGCCCAAGTTAGCTTGATCTTAGGTCCGTCATCATTATCCGTTAATCATAGCTTGATAGATGTTGTTAATGTTGTAAGTGCAAAAGATATGTATGAAGCGGTTGTTTCTAGATATCATGACTGTGATATAGCAATCGCATCTGCTGCAGTAGCAGATTATAGACCTAAAAATATATCTGATCAAAAAATTAAAAAAGCAGATACGGCATTTTCTATCGAGTTAGAAAGAACCACTGATATTTTAAACTGGATGGGAACCGAAAAGAAAGATCAGTTTCTTGTGGGCTTTGCTTTAGAAACAGAAAATGAAGAGGACAATGCTAAAAATAAACTAAAAAAGAAAAACTTAAATCTAATTGTTCTAAATTCACTTAACGATAAAGGAGCTGGTTTTAAAGGGCAAACGAATAAAGTGAGTTTAATCAATCATAAATTAGAAATTAAAGCGTTTGATTTAAAAACAAAGTCAGAAGTCGCACAAGATATATTCAACGAAATTAATACGCTAAAAAAATGAATAAATTATTCTTTGTTATAGCCCTTGTATTTAGTATTACTGTAAATGCTCAAGAATTTAATGCTCAAGTAGTGGTTAATGCAGAGCAAACAGCAAGTCCTGATTTACAGGTGTTCAAAACATTGGAGCGATCGTTGATCGAATTTATTAATAATACAAAGTGGACAAAAACAGACTATAGGACAGAAGAACGAATTAATTGTAGTTTTTTTATTACCATCGTTAGTTTTGATAATGATGCCTTTACTGCGACTGTTCAAGTACAAGCGTCACGACCTATATATGGATCGAATTATGAAACTGCTATTTTAAATGTTAATGATAAAGATTTTAATTTTGACTATGTAGAATTTCAGCCATTAAACTATAACCCAAATAGTTTTGATTCTAATTTAATTTCGGTAATATCTTTTTATTTATATACAATACTTGGTGTAGATGCTGATACTTTTTCGTTAAATGGAGGGACCAATTATTATGAAGAAGCTAAAAGTATTGTGGGTAATGCTCAAGGAGGTGGTAGTACAAAAGGATGGCTTCGTGAACAAGATCCTAACAGATACAGGTTAAATGACGATTTACTTTCTGGAGCATACGATGGATATCGATCAGCGATGTATACATATCATAGAGAAGGATTAGATGTTATGTATAATAATATTAAAAAAGGTAAACAAACTATTACAGAGTCAATAAAACCGCTACAAGAAATGAATAATAGTAAGCCTAATTCTTATCTTATGCGTGTATTCTTTGATGCTAAGGCTGATGAGATTTCTAGCGTGCTATCCGGAGGTCCATCTGTAAATATTGCAGAAACTATACAAATGCTTAATAGAATAGCTCCTACCTATACTGATAATTGGAAAGATATTAAATTTTAGATTCTTTCAACTATAAAAAATTAAATATACAGGTGTAATCTTTTTAAAACTGTAGTATATTTACTTTTTAAACATTAAAAATATTTCTATCCTTTGCTTAGAGGTCTTTCTATAAAAAATTTCGCTTTAATCGAACAGCTACAAGTGTCTTTTGATACCGGTTTGATAACAATTACTGGAGAAACAGGAGCAGGTAAATCTTTGCTTTTAGGTGCTTTGGGTTTACTTCTTGGAAAAAGAGCAGATTTGAGTAGTGTTAAGGATAGTTCAAAAAAATGTACCATCGAAGGTGTTTTTGATATAGCGCATTATGAATTGGCTGCTTTTTTTGAAGAGGAAGATTTGGACTATGAAAACGAAACTATTATAAGAAGAGAGATCTTACCTTCGGGAAAATCTAGAGCCTTTATTAATGATACTCCTGTAACATTACAATCATTAGCAGCATTAGGTGCTAAACTTATTGATATCCATAGCCAACATCAGACGTTAGAGGTTACTACTACCGATTTTCAGTTCGAAGTATTAGATGCGTTGGCAGGAGCAGCACGCGAGATTAAATCTTACAAAAGAGGGTTAAAGTTGCTGAAAGAAAAAGAAAAAGAAGTTAATAATTTGGTTGCAAATCGAGAAGTGTTTACCAAAGAATATGAATACAATACTTTTCTTTTAAAAGAACTTGAAGATGCCAAACTACAATCAGGAGAATTAAAAGAGTTAGAGGAGCGTCATGATCGTTTAAATAATATCGAAGAAATACAAGAAAGGTTATCGGGATCAATTGCTATTGTAACCTCTGAAGAGATAGGTGTTTCTGATCAATTAAATGTTATAAAATCTAACCTTTCTAAAATAGCTTCTTTTTCAAGTGGGTTGAATGACCTTTCAGAACGGATTCAGAGTATTTATATAGAGTTAGATGATATACAAGTCACTTTACTTGATGAATTGGATAAGTTAGAGGCAGATCCACAGCAACTAGAGCAGGCAAGTCAAAGATTGCAATTGTTACATAATTTGCAGGTAAAGCATAATGTCTCTACAATTGATGAACTAATCATATTAACTCAGGAACTTCAAGAGAAGGTTTCTAAAACAGAATCATTGTCTGAAGATATAGAAAAATTGAAAAATGAGATGATTACCATACAATCTCAGTTGGATGAGGTAGCGGGTAAGATTCATAAAAAAAGAAAAAAAACACTTCCAGTATTTATAAAAGAATTAGAAGATATTCTTCAAGCATTAGGAATGTCAAATGCCAGTTTTAATGCCGAATTAAAACTTCAAGACAATTATTTTTCTAATGGTAAAGAAATATTAGAATTTTTGTTTTCGGCAAATAAAGGAGGTTCTTATGGCGAGCTTAAAAAAGTTGCATCTGGTGGTGAACTGTCAAGAATAATGATTGCCATAAAGGCTATCCTCTCAAGATACGCACAATTACCAACAATTATTTTTGATGAAATTGATACAGGAGTGTCGGGTGAAGTAGCACATAAAATGGCTGATCTAATGATGAATATGAGCAAGAATTTACAAGTTTTTAGTATTACTCATTTGCCACAGATAGCTGCTAATGGCCAAAATCAATACAAAGTATATAAAGAAGATATTAATAATACTACAGTTACACAACTTAAGTTATTAGATGAAAATGAACGAGTTAGAGAGATTGCCGAAATGATCGGCGGTAAAAATATTTCTGATTCTGCAATTACACATGCCAGATCATTGTTGAAACTATAATGATCAAGTTATGTTTTTGATCTAAAAATCGTTTTGTTTAACAACAGTTTGGGGCGTTTTATTATCTTTACTGCTTGTATAACTATACTTTAATTTACAACTAAATGTCACACAATTTATTAAAAGGTAAAAGAGGGATTATTTTTGGAGCACTTGATGAAAATTCAATTGCTTGGAAAACCGCAGAGCGTGTATTTGAAGAAGGTGGGAGTTTTGTGCTTACTAATGCTCCAGTTGCAATGAGAATGGGAGCTATTAATACCTTAGCAGAGAAAACAAATTCACAGATTGTTCCTGCTGATGCCACTTCGTTAGAAGATCTTGAAAACCTTGTAGAGAAATCGGTTGAAATTTTAGGAGGTAAAATAGATTTTGTTTTACATTCTATAGGAATGTCAGTAAACGTTAGAAAAGGACGTCATTATACTGATCAGAACTACAGTTTTACTGAAAAAGGATGGGACGTATCTGCACTTTCTTTTCATAAGACAATGCAAACGTTGTATAAAAAAGATGCTATGAATGAGTGGGGGAGTATTGTTGCATTAACCTATATGGCTGCGCAAAGAGTATTTCCTGATTATAATGATATGGCTGATAATAAGTCTTATTTAGAATCTATAGCGCGTAGTTTTGGATACTTCTTCGGAAGAGATAAAAAAGTACGTGTGAATACAATTTCACAATCCCCGACACCGACAACAGCAGGAAAAGGAGTAAAAGGTTTTGATGGGTTTATTGAATATGCAGATAAAATGTCACCTTTAGGTAATGCTACAGCTGGAGAATGTGCAGATTATACAGTAACGATGTTTTCTGATCTAACTAAGAAAGTTACTTTACAAAACTTATATCATGATGGTGGTTTCTCAAATATGGGAGTAAGTCAATTGGTAATGGATAAATTCATCGATGAAGAATAATACTATTCTTATATATAATTTAGATAATCCCATTCATTGTAAATGGGATTTTTCTTTGGTTAACTTTATGATATGAAACCAGACTTTTCCTTTATAATACCTGTTTATAATAGGCCAAATGAGATTGATGAATTGCTTCATAGTATGGTAGCAATGCAATATGATTCTTCTTATGAGATTGTTATTGTAGAGGATGGTTCTAGCGATAGTTCTAGTCATATCGTAGAAAAGTTTACGGATAGACTATTCATAAGCTATTATCAAAAACCAAATACAGGTCCTGGAGATTCTCGAAATTACGGTATGCGTAAAGCAAAAGGGAATTACTTCATTATTCTTGATAGTGATGTGATATTACCAGAAAATTACTTAGCTAAAGTTGATGATTTTTTATACCAAAATTTTGTTCATTGTTGGGGTGGTCCCGATGATGCTCATAAGAGTTTTTCGGATCTTCAAAAGGCAATAAGTTATAGCATGACTTCGTATCTTACTACTGGTGGTATACGCGGTAGAAAAAAGACTATGGGTAAATTTCAACCACGTAGTTTTAATATGGGGTTGTCTAAAGAAGCTTTTTTAGCTTCTGAAGGCTTTGGAAATATCCACCCTGGAGAAGATCCTGATCTTACAATTAGACTATGGAAATTGGGTTACGAAACTGCTTTAATTCCGGATGCTAAGGTATTTCATAAAAGAAGAATCTCTTGGAAAAAGTTTTACATTCAAGTAAATAAGTTCGGTCTTGTTCGGCCAATATTAAATAAATGGCATCCAGAAACAGCAAAACTTACATATTGGTTTCCTTCTTTATTTATTGGGTATACTCTCTTTTCAATGTTAACAGCAGTTTTTGGGATTTGGTATTTTTTAATGTTATGGGGGATATATTTTTCACTTATATTTTTAGGTGCAACTCTTATGTTTAAAAGTATTTCTATAGGGATACAATCTATTTTAGCCGTTTTGATACAATTTTATGGCTACGGAAAAGGATTCTTAAAATCTTATTATTATATTCATATACTTAAAAAGGTTCCAGAAAAACAATTTAAGAACCTGTTTTTTTCAAAGTAAGTATTTATGTCAAATAGAAAAAAGAAGATTTTTTCATTCAAAAGAAATAGCGTAAAAACCTTTTTGTTTTTTCTAATATTTACATCCGCTCTTTGGTTGCTAATCCAATTTTCAAAAAACTATACTAAAGAAGTAGAAATCGCTATTCGATATACGAATCTTCCGGAGGATAAAATTTTTAATGAAGAAAGCGATCAGATCGTAAGAATGACGCTTAACGGGAATGGTTTTAGGCTTATGAATCATAGTTGGAAGAAACCTATTTTAGAATTTAATATTGATGATGCGTCTTCTATGATAAACGATCAATATTATTTTCGACTTGATAAAGGATCTCGTATTTTAAAGAATAAACTGGATTTTAAAGGTAATATTCTTGCATTGCAGAAGGATAGTTTACGATTAAAATTAGATATAAACCTACAAAAGAAAGTACCAGTACAATTAGTTCAAGATGTTAAGTATTCTGTTGGTTACGGAAGTGATAAAGGGCTGGTTATACAACCGGATTCTATTGTCATAAGCGGTCCTTCGAAAATTATAGATACTATAAAGTCTGTTAATACAGCGTCTTTGCAGTTAGAAGGTCTAAATGTTGATTATGTTGATGAATTAACTATAGATCTTGAGTCATTGCCTGAAATTATAAAAATCAAACCTCATAAAGTTACTGCTACTATTGAGGTTAGTAAGTTTACAGAAGGAAATCAGAAAATACCCATTACAGTCAAAAATGTACCTGAAGATACAGAAATTAAAATTTTCCCTAAAGAAGTGATGGTTGTATACAGAGTAGGCTTGGATAAATATAACGAGATAAGTCCAAGAGATTTTATGGTGGTTGCAGATTATGCAAAATCAGGAGAAAGTTCATTTTTGACATTAGAACTTTTTGATAAGCCAGAATCAATACATGATGTACGTTTACGAGAAAAACAAATTCAATTTGTAGTGCTAAAATAACGCTATTGTTATGAAAGTAGTTGGTTTAACAGGGGGCATCGGTAGCGGTAAATCTACTATTGCCCAAATGTTTAAGAAATTAGGCGTGTCTGTCTACATTGCAGATGATGAGGCAAAATTATTGATGAATACCAATCAAGTGGTAAAAAAGCAGATTAGTGAATTATTCGGCGATAAAGCTTATATATCTGGCAGTTTGAATAGAGAGTATATAGCCAGTGTAGTCTTTAATGATTCTTCTATATTGAATAAACTAAACGGGATAGTGCATCCTGCAGTAGCAGAGCATTTTGCCCAATGGAAAGAGAAACAAACTGGAAATTATGTTGTCAAAGAAGCTGCAGTTTTAATTGAAAATGATGGATACAAGCAATGTGATTATACTATTCTTGTCACAGCTCCTATAGATATTAGGATCGAACGAGTATTAAAAAGAGACAATATAACTCGAGATCAGATACTTTCAAGAATAAATAACCAGTGGGAAGATTCGAGAAAAATTCCATTAGTCGATTTTGTTATAGATAACGTAGATTTAGAAGACACTGAAAACCAGGTGTATGAAATTCATAATAAAATATCTTTTTAAAGGGGTTGTAATACGAATCCTTCATTTTGTTAACATTTGGTTAAACCGTAAAGTAGCTAAATGTTAAAGTCTTACTTTTGACCTATGAATAAAAGGTTATTCGTATTGCTGATAATCTTAATGAGTTTATCGCTAATTGGGATTATTTTCGTTCAGGGATATTGGATTAACAACACGGTTGAGAATAATAAAGAACAATTTTCTTTTAATGCCAAGCAAATATTAATATCAGTATCTAATGGTATTCAGTATAGAGAATTTGAGGAAATGTTTTTTCCTCTACAGGGAATTTTAGATAGTATAGATGAACCTGATAATAAGACTATACGTCAATTATTAGATATTAGTATTGATAATACAAAGTCGTTTGCATATGCAAATGGTATTTTAGAAGAAGACTATAAATTGTTTTCATCATTTGTTAACTTTAATATAGATACGGTAAAACTGAAGAATATCCTAAATCGAAATGTAGATACTGCGGCACAAGATACTAAAAGTGATATTGTAAAGCAGAATTCTAAATCTAAGTTGGAGAGAATAAGAGGATTAACGGATCTTCAACGTAGAGATTATGAGATTGTGATTGGAGAAATTGCTAGTTTTATACCAATACATAGAAGAGTTCAGAAAAAGGAAATAAAATATTTGCTTAAAAAAGAACTCGAAGAACGGGATATAAAGGTAGATTTTGAATATGCGATTTACAGCAATGCTTTAGCAACAAAAGTACGTTCTGACGATTTTAGTTTGGATTATCCAACGACATATGCGATACCACTTTTTGTCGACGATGAAGGAGTGAGTGATTATCAGTTATATGTTAATTTTACTGGAAAAAAGCAATATGTGCTTTCTACCATTAAGGGTATGGCAATACTATCAATAATTTTTACTTTGATTATTGTAGTTGCGTATTCCAGTGCATTGTCTCAGCTAATGCAGCAAAGACAGATATCCCAAATTAAAACTGATTTTATTAATAATATGACCCATGAGTTAAAAACTCCTATTGCAACAATAAACTTGGCATTGGACTCTATCAAAAACCCAAAAATTGGGGGAGATCCAGAAAAAGTGCAGCGGTATATGAAGATGATACGAGAAGAGAATAAACGAATGCATGCTCAAGTAGAGAACGTTTTAAGAATATCTCAGTTAGAGAAAAACGAGCTTAATATCAAGAAAGAAAAACAAGAGTTGCATGATATTATTGAAGATGCTGTAACACATGTCTCTTTGATAGTTGAGGATAGAAATGGGTACATTAAAATGCATTTGGGCGCACTTAAAACAACAATATTGGCAAATGATAGTCATATGACCAATGTAATTGTGAATATTTTAGATAATGCCGCAAAATATTCAGATAAGGAGCCAAAAGTAGATATATATACAGAAAATGTAAAGAACAGTATAATTCTTAAGATTCGTGATCAAGGAATAGGAATGAGTAAAGTTGCTGTGAAAAAAATATTTGAAAAGTTTTTTAGAGAACACACAGGTGATTTACACAATGTAAAAGGTCACGGATTGGGATTAACATATGTAAAAAGAATCATTGATGATCATCACGGTCAGATATGGGTGGAGAGCGAAAGGGGAAAAGGCTCCACATTTATAATTAAATTACCATTAATATCATAAAATATGGAAACAGAAAACAAAAAGATTTTGCTTGTCGAAGATGATCCAAACTTTGGAACGGTACTAAAGGATTATCTAGTAATGAATGATTATGATGTTGTGCATGCTAAAAATGGTATGGAAGGCTTCGAAAAGTTCAAAAAAGATGACTACGACATGTGTATTCTTGATGTAATGATGCCTTACAAAGATGGATTTACGTTGGCAAAAGAAATTAGGGATAAAAATGAAGAAATACCTATTATCTTCTTAACTGCAAAAGCAATGAAAGAAGATGTTTTAAAAGGATATAAGGTAGGAGCAGATGATTATCTTAATAAACCTTTTGATAGCGAAGTCTTGTTAATGAAAATACAGGCTATCATGCAACGTAAAAGCACAGAATCTGTAGCTGATAGTAAACAATTTGAATTTAAAATTGGAGGATTTCATCTTAATTCTAAATTGCGCTTTTTGACGTATAAAGAAGATGATGCTATAAAGTTATCTCCAAAAGAAAATGAATTACTTCGTTTGTTAGCATTACATCTTAATGATTTAATGCCAAGAGAATTGGCTTTAACAAAAATCTGGAGAGATGATAATTACTTTACATCTCGTAGTATGGACGTTTATATCGCTAAGCTTAGAAAGTATCTAAAGAAAGATGAGAATGTTGAGATACTTAATATTCATGGAGAAGGATTTAGGCTTGTTGTTAGAAACGAAGAGGCCTAGATAGTTGATAAAAATTATAAAAAATCACTATATTTTTAAAAATATAGTGATTTTTTTATGTCTTGAAATTTAAGGAGCAATATGTTTTGTTACCCTGTCTAATTGACTTAGATAATCAAACCATTCTATTTCTGTATCTTTTTTAAACCAGGTTAATTGTCTCTTGGCAAAGCGACGCGTATTTTTCTTAATTTCAGAAATGGCAAAATCTAATTCCCATTCCTGGTCGAAATATTTAAATAATTCTTTGTACCCTACAGTATTTAAAGCATTAAGTGTTTTATACTCGTAAAGATTTTTTGCTTCATCCAGTAAGCCTTCTTTAATCATAAGATCTACTCTCATATTTATTCTATCATAAATGATATTTCTATCTGCTGTGATACCAATTTTGATACATTTAAAAGGTCTGTTTTTTTTACTAGAAGTAAGAAAAGAAGAATAAGGTTTACCGCTGCTTAAACATACTTCAAGAGCTCGCATTACACGATGTGTATTTTGTAAATCAACGCTGTCGTAATATGATTTGTCAAGCACTTTTAGTCGTTCTTGTAAAGTTTGAATACCATTAGTATCATATTCTTTTTGTAGTTGTTCTCTAGTATTTATATCAACTTCAGGAAAATAATCTAAACCTTTGGTAACGGCATCAATGTATAAGCCGGACCCTCCAACTAGGATAGCATAATCATTAGTGTCAAAAAGTATTTTAAGCTTGTTAAGCGCTTCTTTTTCAAAATCTCCTACGGTATAGGTTTCGTGAATACTTTTATGTTGTATAAAATGATGTTTTGCTAGTGCAAGTTCATCATCACTTGGTACAGCAGTACCAATCTTCATTTCTTTATAGAATTGCCTACTATCTCCGGATATAATTTCACAATTAAAGTGGTTCGCAAGTTGTATACTTAGATTAGTTTTACCTATTGCTGTTGGTCCGACAATTACAATTAGATTTTTATTCATTACGTAAGTCTTCTCCGCATTTACGGCAAAATTTGGCTTCGTCTCTATGATCAGATGCATTACAATTTGAACAAACTTGCGTGTTTATATTTACTTTCTTAGGTTGATGTCCAGAAGAAGCATATTCAGCACTTACAATACCTGTAGGTACTGCTATAATACCATAACCAACAATCATTATCATTGCGGCAATAAGTTGTCCTAAAGGGGTAGCAGGAGCGATATCTCCGTATCCTACAGTAGTTAATGTAACAATACACCAGTAAACACTTATAGGTATGCTTTTAAATCCACTTTCTTCACCTTCTACCAAATACATTACTGTTCCTAAAATGATGCAAAGTACTAGGACAGCAAATAAAAATACAAGAATTTTAGCACCACTGTCTTTTATTGCTTTAGCTAATTTATTTGATTCTCCTATATACCTAGAAATCTTTAATATTCTGAATATACGAAGTAGCCTTAAAGCTCGCACAGCTAATAAAGCGCTAGATCCTGTAATGAAAAAGGTTAGGTATAATGGTAGTGTAGATAATAAATCAATGATACCATAAAAACTAAATATATATTTAGAAGGTTGTTTTATAGAAACAATTCGTGCGATATACTCAAAAGAAAAGAAAATTGTAATAACCCATTCAGCATAATATAGATACCTGTAAGTCGCGGGTGTTAGTCCTTTAACACTTTCAAGCATTACAAAAATGATACTCAATAAAATAAGAATAAGTAAAATAACATCAAATGCTTTTCCAATAGGAGTATCGGCTTCATAAATAATATCATGAAGTTTGTCTTTCCAGGTTTTATGCGATGAATTGTTTTTCAAAGGTTTTATGTTTTAAATAAAAGTACTAAAAAAACTAGATTAATTTTTTTACTGTAATTAGTGTATCATTTTCTATAGCTACAATAAGGTTAAAAAACTCTTTTAATATGGTGTAGTATTCTGTGGGATAGTAAGATGAGTTAAACAAAATTCTGTGCGTTATAATAAGTTGGTCTCCGCGAAGTAGAAAATTGGTTCGTATGCTTCCTAATTTATTGGGAATAACATATGTAGAATTTTTTGGAAGATCAATAAACTCATAGTTTTTGGGTAGTTTGATAGATACATTATAGGTGTACGAATCTTTGTGCCCAAAATCCACTGGATACGTTCTTTGATTTAATTTAAAAGGATTTTCTTTAAAAAATGGCCTATTAAATGGTTTGATGTATAAAATACCATCTAATATTTCTATATTCTGATTAAATTCATATTCTTCTTTGTATGTTTTTTCAGGATCGTCTTCATTTTTAATAGATATATTAGTTATAGTAACTTCTTGATTCTGTCTTTTGGTTTCTTCAATCAGTTTCTCTTTATTTAAATGTTCCAGATCTTTTCTTCGGTCTGAAGCATGATAACCAGATAATAAGTATGCGCCTTTGCCATTAAGATTATGGTTTTCTTCTAAAATTATCTCTTCTTTATAATAGAAAGAAGATTTTTTAGTTGGTTCTATCAAAATCCAAGAGCTTCCATTTTTAAAATCTAAGACCCTACCATCTCGATTTAAACACCTAAAAGGTAATTGACCAAAGGCTAACATTTTTTCTGTAGCGTCTAATACGTATTTTTTTCCATCTAAAGATAGTTGTACGATCAAATAATTAAAATCATAGATTACAGGATATATTTTTGTTACATATCCGTTTTTTCTTGTAGATAATAAAACCGGATTCACCTCAAAACCTTGTTGCTTTAAAGTATTGTGTAAAAGAATATTAATACCTGATACATTACCTGTTTTATGGGCTATAACTTCTTTGATTTTTACATTTCGAAATATCTCAAATTTATTATTCCAAGCATATGTTTTGCTAATGTAGCGATATATTGCGGTGGCTTTATCAATGGTATTCGGTAATCGAGAAATTGTATCGGGAAGAATATTTTTGGTTAAGTTAATTTTATTTAATTGAGAACCAATATTTGGATCTTCTTTGAATTTTCTATCTGCATTTTCCCAGGTTTCAGTATACTTTTTGTTTATTCCATCAAAACCTTTAAATTCTTTAAGTTCATAATCAATTCTGGAAAAATAATTCTTTTTGGCGGTCATATACTTTTCCTCCTTAAAAGCAGGAATATTCTCCATAATATAGATATTATGAGAGCAGTCAGCATAGCTTCCATTAGCTATTTCAAGACACTTTTTTTTGATAGTTGATTCACTTACCTTTAATTTTAAGGTGCCTATTAGTTTTATGTTATAAACATAATTTCCGGGTAGATCAGCTACACATTCACTATATAATTTGGGGATAGTATCTTGAAAATCCCATCCATTAAATTTAACAATAAAAGGAGATTCTATTTGATAAGAATATCTAATTATAGAGCCGGGCTTAACATTGGGAAAGGTAAACTTGATTAGCGTATAGTGTTCATCGTATTTTTCAGTATGAATATCAGTTTTAGAAACTTCTGTTCTAACTATTTTGTTATTTTCGAGATTATAAGTGTGAGCAACTAAATCATGAATTGTTTCTCGATTACTTTTATTCCTGTATAATAAAATTTCTATACTTGCTTGATCAAAACCTTTGCGGTTAAGTATTTTAATCTTTCTTTCGTAATCTGTTAATAGATTATAATTTCTGCCATTTTCAACTCTGCTATACCCTTTTTCATAAATAAAAAATGCATTCGCTGTACTATCGTTTTCAAAAGTGTTGTTTTCTAAATCTGCCATGGTCACTACCATACTGGCAGTATTGTATTTTTTCTGTGCGGATAGTAGAAGTGTGATGCAACACAGAAATAAAGCTAGTAAATGTTTAATCATTTTTAGGCAATTTGGTAATCTTCAATTTTTTATTCTGCCGAACATAACTTTGTATTATGTGTTTGGCATCCCTATTATGACTCATGGGGGTAATAATAGATCGTAAAATTTCTATATTATTTATTTGATGATTTAAGGTAAAATGACCAACCCCTATAAACTTTCCTTCTTCTATTAAGATAGCACTTTGTTCATCAATATTTCTACCTCGATCTATAATAAGCATATCTTGATTTTCAAATGAGTTTTTTAGAATCAGTTCTTGTACTCGTTCATTGTATTCTTCAGGAGATTCGTCCAGAATACAAGCACCATTACATTGTTTTATAGAATAATTAAAGCAATTTCCTGTTCCAGAGTCCAATCCCATTAATCGTTGACATAAACGAAAAGTTTCTGCCCATTTATGCATATATGATTTAGCTTGTTGTCTATTTGAAAATGTAGTAATATTTTTTTTGCGATTATCGTTTTTCCCTATTTTAAGATTAATATATCCGTTATTATCTACGAACTGATATAAAGCTTGGTCAAATTTGCTTTTCCTTAATGCTCTATTGTATTTGGGTCTATTTCGTTTTATTTCTTCATTTTCTTTTAACAATGCAACGAGCTCGCTACCCGTAATTTCATAGGAAACACTAGTGACTTCTGTTTGAATTCTTCTAGATTTTTTATTATCATTTGTAAAATGCTGATTAAGACGTTTTTTAATGTTTTTACTTTTTCCGATGTAAATGATTTTACCATCTTCTCTATGTATATAGTATACTCCGGTAGCAATAGGGGCTTTTTCTAGTAGCCTTAACAATTTATCGTCCATTTGACGTCTTGTATCTGCACGAACGGTATCTGTAATGATGTCTTTTTCTACATCTTTACTTAATAAAAGTTTGAATAACTTAACAGTGGCTAAGGCGTCACCATTTGCACGATGACGGTCAGAAAGAGGAATACCTAAACTACGAACTAATTTACCAAGGCTGTAGGATTCTTGATCAGGAATTAATTTTTTTGATAGTTCGACAGTACAAAGTGAGTGTCTTTCATAATCAAAACCTAGTCTATCAAATTCTGTTCGAAGAATACGATAATCAAAACTAGAATTGTGAGCTACAACAACGCAATCTGTTGTGATTTCAACAATTCTTTTGGCGACTTCGAAAAACTTAGGAGCATTACGCAACATTTCGTTATTAATCCCAGTTAGATTGGCTACAAAGGGTTGTATTGGTCTTTCGGGATTAACTAGAGTGATAAACTGATCGACAACCTCATGTCCATCAAATTTATAGATAGCAATTTCAGTAATACCTTCTTCATTATACTTACCACCGGTAGTTTCTATATCTAAAATTGCATACATACTAGCTAAAAATAATAAAATTATAGAGGTTCGTAAATCTGTAGTGTACTAGTATGTTCATTAAATAAAAAAACTAAAGGTGTTATACCAAAGATCAAAAGTACTAATATAATATTAAATATAATCCTTAAGAAGGTTTCTGTGTAATGAACTAGGCATTTGAATAGTCTCTTGCTCCAAAAATAGAACTTCCTATCCTAACCATTGTACTTTTACAAGTAATGGCTGTTTTATAGTCACCACTCATTCCGATAGATAGTGTTTTTAACTCAGGATATGTTATTTTCAATTCATCAAAAAAAGTACTAATTTTCATAAATTCGTTCTTTATTTGTTCCTGATCATCAGTAAATGTTGCCATCCCCATAAGTCCTTGTATTTTAATGTGATCTAGATTTTTCGTTTCCTCAGCAGTTAATAAAGAAAGTACATCTTCTTTACTTAAGCCAAATTTACTCTCCTCTTCAGCTATTTTTACTTGCAATAGACAATTGATAACTCTGTTATGTTTTTGAGCTTGTTTATTAATTTCTTTTAATAATTTCAAACTATCAACAGCGTGAATTGTATCTACATAAGGAGCCATGTATTTAACCTTATTAGTTTGCACATGACCTATCATATGCCATAAAATATCTTTTGGCATTTCTTCCCATTTCTGGGTCATTTCCTGAATCTTATTCTCGCCAAAAATACGTTGACCAGTTTCGTAAGCTTGTAGTATATCAGATATAGGTTTGGTTTTGGATACAGCAACTAAGGTGACATCTTTTGGTATGGATGCTTGTATAGCTTTAAGGTTCTTTTGTATAGAATTCATAGGTAACAAAGATATCTAAAAAGCACTTAGCCATCAAAAGGAATTGAAAGGTTCTCGACTGCAAAAACTAGTTTTTAAAAATAGAGCTAAAACTCATAAATAGTAATGCCACTTCTTAATTTGGGTTCTATATATGTACTTTTAGGAGGCATTTTTAATCCTTGATCGGCTATTTTTTTCATTTGGTCTACAGAGGCAGGAAATAAAACAAACCCAACTTTATAATCTTCATGATCAATTTTACTTTTTACCGAGACAACGTCATTTCTACCATGAGAGTATTCAATCCTTGTATCTGTTCGTAGATCGTGGATTCCTAAAATGGGTTTAAGAATAGTTTTATACAAAATCTGAGTATCAAGTTCTTCAAGAGCATCTGTAAACTCATATATTGTTTTTCTTAAGTATAAAGAATAAAAATCACCATCTAAGTACATGCTAAAGTGATGTGGTTTTGAAGGTTTATATACTTCGTTACCCCTATTTTCGATTCTGAACCAGGTGTCAAGTTGAATTAAGAATTCTTCTTTAGAGAGCCCGTTTAAATCTTTTATAAGTCTATTAAATTCATATATTTTAAGATCTGACTCCGGAATTAAATAACTCATAAAAAAGTTATATGGCTCGGTACCCTTATGATCTGGATTGTTGTTTTTAAGATCTTTGGTAAGAAGGTACGAAGATGCAGAACGGTGATGCCCATCTGCAATATAAATTGCATTAATTTGTGAGAATGCATTTTCAATTGTTGTTACATCATCTTTCTGATCTACTTTCCATAGGTAATGCGTGTCTCTGTTAGTTGTAGTGAATTCATATTCGGCTCTATTTTTAACAGTATTTGATACTACAGTGTTTATGGTATCATTATCAGGATAGGTTAGTAATACGGGTTCGGCATTAAAACCAACGGTTTTTAAATATTCTTTAAAAGTGTTTTCTCGATGTTGTATGGTATCCTCGTGTTTTTTAATAATGTCATTTTCATAATCTTCGGCACTGGCCGCAGCAATGATTCCGCAAAAAGATTCTAATTCGCGATTAACAATTTTATAAATATAATAGCATGAAGCTTCATCTTGGACAAAAATCTCATCTTCTTTAAATTCTAAATATCTGTTTCGTACTAATTTATACCGTTCTTCTCCTGAGATTTCTTTTTGGTATTTATATCCCGGATTTACAATATGCAAAAAGGAGTAGGGGTTATAATCCATTCTAGAATCACGTTCATTTGCTGTGTAGCTTTGGTATGACCTAGAGGCTACTAAACTTACTTTGTCTCTAGTAGGCCGAATTGCTTTGAATGGAAGGATCTTGGTCATGTAGAAATGTATTAATTAAAATAATTCACCAAGCTTATCATGTAATTCTTGTCCTCTAAGATTTTCGGCAATGATAATACCTTGTTCGTCGATTAAAAAATTATACGGGATTGCATAAATCGAATAGGCGATAGCAGGGAATGTATAATTTGCCTTTAAATCACACAATTGTGTCCAAGGTAATTTGTCGGTAGCTATAGCTTTAATCCATCGGTCTTTTTTGGAATCTAGTGATACTCCTATAATTTCGAAACCTTTATCCTGAAACTGATTATATGCTTTTATTAGTGATGGGCTTTCTTTTCTGCAAGGGCCGCACCATGATGCCCAAAATTCTACCAATATATACTTTCCTTTTACATCAGAAAGTTTTAATAATTTACCTTTGGGGTCTGGTAATTCGAAGTCTACATATTTATCACCTATTTCTGGTTTTTTGGGTGCTGAAATAAAATTATTGATAAGTTTTCCATTTTTAGAATTTTTAATTTTATCTGAAAAACTATTGTATAATGTTGTTACTTCTTTTTTATCAAAAACAGATTTCATCATATAAAGACTACTACTGCTAACATATGAGTCAGGGTTAGTGGCTATAAATTCTTTGTCTATATCATATATTTGAGTCAATATTTCTGTACTTCGTTTTCCTAAAGAGTCTAGATGTTTTTCAGTACCGGTTTTTGTTCGAAGGGGTTTAATGGTTTCGCTATATTCTTGTTCAAGATTTTTCTTTTTAGATACAAGAATTTCAAATTCTTCTTGAGTTTTTCCACCAATCACTTGGGCTTCTGAAAGGTTTCCATTTTGAATTTTTACATCTATTTGTTGATTTTCTAACCATACATAAGTAATCCCTTGTTGGTAGTCTTTGGTGTACAAATAAATTAATTCGGGTTCTTCAACTTCTCCATCAAGTTCAAATTTCTCATTCATAACCATTATAGAATCTGTGTTTTTACTAGTTCCGTAAAATACCCAGGTACTATCCGGAGTGTTTTTCATGGTTACCAATACATTATATCCAGAAATATTTGGTTTTGATTCAAGTATTTGTTGTTCTTTATTTTCTTTTTTACATGAGAAAATAGAAAAGACAACTAAGAAAACAAGGAATAGAATATATGATTTAGACTTCATACTTAATATTTTTATAGAGAAGGGATTATAAAAAAGTTGGAGATATAACTCTCCAACTTGTAAATATATAATTTATGTATGTTGCAAACTAATCTTTTACGAGAATTGCTTAGCAACTGTTTCTGCTTTTCTGCTTTCAGAATAATCATAAAAGCCCTCTCCGCTTTTAACTCCTAATTTGCCTGCCATAACCATATTTACGAGTAGGGGACAGGGTGCGTATTTAGGGTTTTTAAAGCCGTCATACATTACGTTTAGAATAGATAAACAGACATCTAAACCAATAAAATCTGCTAACTGCAAAGGCCCCATTGGGTGTGCCATACCAAGTTTCATCACGGTATCGATTTCTGATACGCCAGCAACACCGTTATAAAGTGTTTCAATAGACTCATTAATCATTGGCATAAGGATTCGATTCGCTACAAATCCAGGATAGTCATTTACTTCAACGGGAGTTTTGCCAAGTGTTTCGGATAACTTCATAATCGTATCAGTAACTTTATCCGAAGTATTATACCCTCGTATAATTTCTACTAATTTCATGATAGGTACAGGATTCATAAAATGCATCCCTATAACCATTTCAGGTCTATCTGTTACTGCGGCAATTTGTGTTATTGAGATAGATGATGTGTTTGATGCTAAGATAGTCTCATCAGAACAGGCGTTATTTAGCTCTTTAAAAATATTAAGTTTTAGTTCTAGATTCTCTGTTGCTGCTTCTACAACTAATTCTGCATATTCTACACCTTCTTTAATATTAGTAAACGTAGAAATGTTACCTAAAGTAGTTTGCTTGTCAGTTTCCGAAATTTTCTCTTTCGCTATCATTCTATCCAGGTTCTTGGTAATAGTAGCCAATCCTTTGTCTAAAGATTGTTGAGAAATGTCTATTAATTGTACTTTGAAACCTTTTTGAGCAAAAGTATGCGCAATACCATTACCCATTGTTCCTGCACCTATTACTGCAATGTTTTTCATCTGTGTATTGTTTATGTATGTGTGTGTTTAATGTTTGAAGCAATCGATAATTTTTAATGCCACTTCTAATGCTTTTTTTCCTTGCTCAAGAGAGACAATAGGAGTCGAGTCATTTTTGATAGCATCGGCAAATGTATTAAGTTCGTCTAATATTGCATTATTAGAAGGTATGTTAGGATTGTCAAAATAGATTTGTTTTTTAACACCTTCAGCATTTTGAAGAATCATCGCAAAATCATCTGGTTTTTCAGGAGCGTCTTTCATTTTTACAACTTCGCATTTTTTCTCAAAAAAATCAACAGAGATATATGCGTCACGTTGAAAAAATCTGGATTTACGCATATTTTTTAGCGAAATTCTACTGGCAGTAAGATTTGCAACGCATCCATTTTCAAATTCGATACGAGCATTAGCAATGTCCGGAGTTTCACTTATCACAGAAACACCACTAGCACTTATATGTTTTACTTCAGAATGTACTACACTTAAAATAGCATCAATATCATGAATCATAAGGTCCAGAACAACAGGGACATCTGTACCTCTTGGATTAAATTCTGCTAACCTATGGGCTTCAATAAACATTGGATTTTCTATTTTATCAGCTACTGCGGTATAAGCAGGATTAAAACGTTCGACATGACCCACTTGCCCTTTTACTTGATTGGCTATCGCTAAATCAATAAGTTGTTCTGCTTCTGCTACAGTATTTGTAATAGGTTTTTCTATAAATACATGTTTTTTAGCAGTTATAGCTTGTTTGGCTACTTCAAAATGAGCGAAAGTAGGTGTTACAATATCAACAACATCAACAGCATCAATAAGTTCTTCAACAGAATTAAAAAGACGATAACCAAATTCTTCAACAATAGATTTTGCTTGTGTTTGACTAGCATCATAGAAACCTACTAATTCGTATTTTTCTGATTGTTCCAGAAGACGTAAATGGATTTTTCCTAGGTGTCCCGCACCTAGCACTCCAGCTTTGAGCATAATTCAAGATTTTACACAAAAATAGTATTATTTATAAATTAAGTGATGTTAGGTTTTGAAAATCCTAATTTTAGACTGTTAAGATTTTAATAAGGGATTTATTTTGTAATTTTTAAGTTGAATAAAAACTAGAAAACATATCTACAAATAGAGCTTATAGTTCATGTTTAATTGTTTTTAAAACACTTGAAAAATGTTATATTATAAGAAAAAAGTATACATATGAAAGCAAAAAATGTGGTACCCTTCATTTTATTTTCTTTGCTATTCTGTTTGCATGTTCAAGGCCAAAAAGAATTAGAAGGATTAATAAAAGTAGGAGAACAAGAACTTAAGAACAAAATTACATTTAAACAGGATATTGCAGATTTACCTTTTTATGATTTAGAAGGGGAGAAGATGGATATGAATAAAGTAAATTCGTTATTAGACTCATATAAATTTTTTCCTCAATTTTATATAAATGAAAACAACGAGGTTGAAGCTGTAGTACTTAGAAAAATGTTAGATGAAACGCCTTCAGCGATGGCAAAAATGAATAGTCTGCGAATGCTAAAGAAGAAGACTAGTGAAAGCCCAGAAGCATTAGAGTTTTCTGTGAAGGATATGGACGGGAAATCATTCGAGCTTTCTGAACTTAAAGGAAAAGTTGTGGTCATTAATTTTTGGTTTGTAAATTGTAAACCTTGTGTAGATGAGATGCCGGGTTTAAATAAAATAGTTGAGAAATTCAAGAATAATCAAAATGTGATCTTTTTGGCTTTCTCTTTTGATAAAAAAAATAACATAGAATTATTTTTGAAGAAACATCAATTTCTATATAATATTATTCCCGAAAGTAAGCAAGTTGTTACAAATTATGGAGTAAGATCATTTCCGACAAATTTGATAATGAATCAGGAAGGGAAAGTGGTTTATAAAGAAAAAGGTTTTCATCATGATACTATTTTCGAATTAGAAAATACGATAGCTTCTTTGATAAAATAATTAGAAACATTCATGATGTAAATATTCCAAGAATTTATTCATGGTCTTACCCATTTGTTTATGTAACTTTGGAGTGTTAATCTACCCTAATGAATTCTAAAGACACATTAAAACACGCTGGAAAAAGAAAGCAGTTGGTTAATATTCTAATTGAAAAAGGAATTAAAAATAAAGGTGTTTTATCTGCTATAAGTAAGATACCAAGGCATTTATTTATGGATTCTAGTTTCGAGGACCATGCTTATCAAGACAAGGCATTTCCTATTGCCGCAGATCAAACCATTTCTCAACCATATACTGTAGCTTTTCAAAGCGAGTTATTGCAAATTAGCAATGGAGATAATGTACTCGAAATTGGCACAGGATCAGGTTATCAAACTGCTGTTTTATGTGAGCTAGGGGCAAAGGTTTATAGTATTGAACGACAAAAAGAATTGTTTAAAAAGACAAAATTGTTTCTATCTAAATTAGGGTATCGCCCTAAACATCTTTCTTTTGGAGATGGATATAAAGGGTTAGTAGAGTATGCTCCTTATGATTCGATTATTGTTACAGCTGGTGCGCCTTTTGTGCCAAAACCCCTATTGAGCCAATTAAAAATAAATGGACGACTTGTAATTCCTGTTGGAGATGATGTGCAAATCATGACCCTTTTTGTACGCAAGAGCGAAACTCAATTCGAAAAACGTGAATTTGGAGAATTTAGATTTGTACCCTTATTGGAAAATAGAAACTAGTTACAGGATAGTGTAATTTTAGATTTAAATCCTGAAGATCCTATTTTAAGAGAAAAAGAACGTGAAGAATTTAATAAAATATTGAAAGGAATTAATGAATAGATTATTTATAATCTTTTTTAATTCTATCTAAAGCCCTCTTGTTATCGCGGTCTTTTATTGTCTCACGTTTGTCATACATCTTTTTACCCTTGGCCAAAGCAATATTAAGTTTAGCTAATCCACGATCATTAATAAACAAGCGAGTAGGAATAATGGTTAGTCCAGAATTTTTTACTTCTTTTTCAAGTTTCTTTAACTCTTTTTTATTCAGTAATAATTTACGTTCACTTTTTGGTTGGTGATTGAAGTATGTTGCATGAGAATATTCCTCAATATGCATGTTAATAACAAAGAGTTCATTATTGTTAAACTCGCAAAAACTCTCTGCAATACCTGCTTTTCCTTCACGAATAGCTTTAATTTCAGTTCCTGCGAGTTTAATACCAGCAGTGTACTTATCTATAAATTCGTATTCAAATTTAGCTTTACGGTTTAATATATTGATTTTATTTTGACTCATTTTTATAGTTAGGTTCGAAATAAGTATATGCAAAAATACAAAGCTTTCTCGAAAGAAAGCTTTGTATGAAAAATGAATATTTTAAGATAGTTAAGACTCTTGAAATTGTATGGCAGAAATTTTTCCTTCTTTATTTAATTGTAATTCCATAACCAACGTCAATTTATCAAATTCTACATCATAACTATATATACCCTCTGCTGCTTCGATGAATGTAAAACCTTTAAGTTTTCCAAATTGGTCATGACAACCGTTTACAAAACGTTTTACCCCTTCTTTAGTCATTTCTTTTTGCATTTCTGTAGTATACAAATCAAAAATAGCATCTATATTTTGTGCGTTAAAATTTTCTTGAAATGTTTTTGAAACTTTATCATATGTAGCTTTATCTTGAGCTATAATTGATGAGGTCGAAAAACAAATTAATACTAAAAATATATATTTCATAACGTTTCTATTTGGGGTTCTATATCATGCAAAATAAATATCTTTTTTAAAAATTAAAAAAATTATGACAAAATAAATGATAAACCCCTCTTAAATACAGTGAATTAGGAGTGGTTAGAAAATTAATTTGACAAATAAAGTATTCTATCGATCAAGGTGCGATTAGTTGCTTTGATTGAAAAATACGGTGTTATTATCACCATTTTGTATAATAGAGTTAATAATAGCTGTACCTGTTTGATATGTTAATATAGTATTAGATATACCGACTTGAGAGGTGTTTATAACATTAAGGTCACCATTTTGCCTGCTATCAACAATGTTTAAATCACCATTTTGAAAGTTATTTACTTGATTGTCATTTCCTTCTTGAAGTTGAGTGATCAAATTATTTGGAGAAAGAACACTCATGATTTGTCCTGCTTGAGCAGTATTTCCGTTTCCAAATTGTGCTTGACGGATGGTGTTGTTTTCTGCATTAAATTGAAAAGCACTTACGGTATTTCCATCACCATTTTGGTTTTGTTGAATAGTGTTTGTTGTACCAGAAATTTGTGTAGCATTACCAATATTTCCTGATCCAATTTGAAATTGACCTAGTGAGTTGAAGTTACCAGCGTTTTGCTGTGCATTTGCAATATTTATAGAGCCGTTTTGATATTGTTCTATTGTATTACTTATTCCTGTTTGAGAGCTTTCGGCATTGTTTTGATCTCCTTGTATTTGTGTTGTTAAAATAGTATTTGAAAAGCCTGCTTGTTCTTGAGATATTGTACTTGAAAATTCAAAATCTTGAGTAGCACTTATAGTACCACTATCCCCATTCTGATTTTGATCAATTAGATTGTTCCCACCATTAATCTGTTTAGATATTATAGTATTTAGAATACCGCTTTGAACACTATTAATAGAATTACTGTCACCATTTTGTTCTTGATCTATACTGTGGTTTTCTCCGTTTTGTACACTTGTAATAAAACCACCAGAACCAGATTGAAAAGATGTAACATGGTTGTTTGCCCCGTCTTGTAACTGACTGTTTTGTTCAAAAGTACCACTCTGGAATGAAATTACCTGGTTGTTTGTCCCTAATTGCCTTTGTTGAGCATCGTTTATTCCTGTATTTTGTACGATAAACGCATTATTTGACGTACCTGTTTGATTTTGTGTAGCATTATGTGGTAAGCCTTCTTCTTGTATTATTCCGGCAGAGTTGTTGTTTCCGCTTTGGTTTTGTGAAGCTTTGCTCCCAGAAGCACTTTGTGTAATGGCCATTTTATTTGAAGTTCCACTTTGATTTTGATATGCTTGATTAAAATCTCCAGAAGTAGTAATGGTAGCTCTATTAATAAAACCTTCTTGATTTGTTACTCCCAAATTATTATTTCCTGTTTGTCTTTGAATAGTAGTATTATTGTCTCCAAATTGCGTTATAATATTACTGTTTTCGTCACCTGTTTGAGATTGAACTGATCTATTGGTATTTCCAATTTGTGATGCATCTAAAATATTTCTATTACCTCTGTGGCGTTGATTAACATCATTGTTTTTTCCAGACTCTTGAGTTATTGTGGCATTATTGTTATCCCCAAGTTGGAGTTGAACACTTTTAAAATTACTATTTTCATGATACGAGGATGCTGTATTTTCATTACCGATTTGTATTTGATCTACATCTCCTCCTTCAGCATTAGAGTCAATGTTTCCTTGTGAAGATGTTAATGAATTGCCTATACCGCTTTGGATTTGAAGTAGTGCATTGTTGTTTCCTATTTGAACTGAAACCGACTTATTGTTATCAATAGCCTGAGTTTGTTCGGCAGAATTGTTATTTCCTTGTTGTGCGATAGATATAAAATTAAAAGCCCCTTGTTGATTAGTTTTACTTATGTTTAAAATACCCTCTTGACTTGTTTCTACAAAATTGCTCGTTCCTACTTGAGTTTGGTTAGCATTATGTTCTATTCCTACTTGATATACATTCGCTTGATTAAAATCCCCAGTCTGGATTTGTGTGATAGTTGCTCTTTCTGCGTCTTCATAATCAGTTCCTTGAGAAACATTAGAAATGTTATCATTTCCTGATTGTTTGATGTCTAATGTGTTTGGGCTTCCAAATTGTGTAATATTAGAAATATTGTTTTCTCCTGTTTGTTCGACATTATTTTTGTTGGTTTGCCCTAGAGATACAGACACGGTTAACAAGACTATACAGCCCAAAAGTACTTTTTTCATAATTAGAATTTTAAGATTAATTTATGTTTAGATTATGAAAAGAATAGAGCAGTGGGTAGGAAGCTAAGCTTATCTCTCTTTTTAAAGTTATTCTTTTTTAATACCTGAAATATAAGTTTTTGTGGTTTTTCGATAAGATGTCCTTATTGATAACATACCAATGTTAAAATGTAAGTAAATTCATACTTTTAAGAGAGTCGTATCTATAAATGAATACGACTCTCTTTTAAAATACAATCGATAAAGATTTAATTATTTTGATTAAGAATCACAGTATTGCTTTCACCATTTTGCGATATAAGAAAAGACAACTGATTTCCTGATTGTGTCATAATTGCAGTATTAGAAGTGCCTATTTGGATAGTGGTTAAATTATTTTCGTTTCCAATTTGCATACTTTCACTGGTATTACTAATGCCATTTTGAGAGATAGTAGCAATATTGTCGTTTCCTTCTTGGGTTTGTAGTATTGTATTTTGAGAAGAAGAAGAATCTGTGTCACCTTGTGTGGCTTCGACTGTATTGTTTTGACCTATTTGATTTTGTTCTATTTTGTTTCTAATACCAAAATCTTGTCTGGCAGTACTAATATTTGAATTTCCGATTTGACTTTGTGAAATTTCACCTTCGAAAAAAACAGAATTTTGTTCGGCCAATGCAGTATTATGATCGCCATTTTGATTTTGATTTATTCTATTGTATTGCCCTAAGTTTTGGTTAGCTGTTGCATTATTATATGCTCCTTTTTGAGTTATTGTAATTGTACCAAAAGAACCATTTTGTGTTAGTGAAATGGTATTTTGCTCTCCTGTTTGCTCTGTTGCACCTACATTATACTCTTTGGATTGTCTAATACTAGAGTTATTTTCAATTCCATTTTGTGTTTGATTCGATTCATTTACAGCTCCTTCTTGAAGGGCAAAAGCTTTATTAAAATTTCCATCTTGTACTTGTGTGATTTTATTTTCAGAACGTTGTTGCGTTGCAATTAATGTATTAGTATCCCCGTTTTGGTCTTGAAAAATAGAGTTATCATCTGTAATTTGATTAATTGTTGCGGTATTAAAATTCCCAGTTTGATTTTGTAGTATGGTATTAAAGTTACCGTCTGCTATAACTGCAATTGTATTTGATGATCCTTGTTGCTTTTGATTAATTGAACTATTTAGGCCATCAACAATGGTTTTGTTTGTTTGAAGATTACCGATCTGGCTTTGAATTATAATTGTGCTTTCAGAGAAGAAACGAACCTTAGCTTCTGTATCATTATCATCGCCACTTTGTATTTGTTCTATATGATTAGAATCGGTAACAAAATCTTGACTTGCATTTACGATATTGTTACTACCAGTTTGATTTTGCACTACTTTATTGTTATTACCTACCTGAAACACTTTTGCACTATTAGCAATACCATTTTGTTTTTGTGTAATCAAACCATTAATTGCTGGGTCATCTAGAACTCCTTGTTCTATTTTTGAAAAGTTGTCATTTCCTGTTTGCGTTACCGTTAAAGAGTTTGGGCTTCCAATTTGCGATATTTCGGATGTGTTGTTGTTTCCTAATTGCGAGACATCATTTACTCCTGTTTGTGCGATAGCCATGGTATAACATAAGGATATCACAATTGATAAAATTGCTTTTTTCATAATTTGGTTTTAAAAGATTAAGATTTTTTAGAGTACGATAAAGTAGAGAACGAATATGTTGGGATAACTTTAGTGTTTAAAGTTATTGCTTTTTGAAAAGGGGGATAAGAACTTTTTTGAATTTTCGATGAGACGAGAAAATATTCAGATAATTGTATGTTTTATGGGGCCTATTGTTTTAATGAGAGAAAATCTATTTATATGTTATGAATGGTTCTAAATAAAGTTAATAATGTAATTCATAGAAAAGGTTCGGAAATTATATTTCCGAACCTTTTCTATGAATTTACCGTAATTGTATTTTAATTTTTTTGAGTAAAAATCACTGTGTTATTTTCGCCATTTTGCAAAATACTATTTGATAGTAGCGTGCCTGTTTGCGTTGTGAAAATACTATTCTCTATTCCTGTTTGAGAAGTATTTATGATGTTCTGATCCCCTAATTGAGTACTTTGGATAATGTTAAATTCACCATCTTGACTATTCACCATACTGTTATTATTACCATTTTGCGATTGCGTAATAATATTTCCGATAGAGTTTAAGCTATTTGTTCCCTGCAAAGCAGAAGCAGCATTGTTCTCACCAAATTGAGTCTGTACAATACCATCAGAGGTACCATTGTTTTGAGTTGCTTCCATAAAATTATTTGCTCCTGATTGTACTTGCTGAATTGTATTAGATGAGCTATTGATTTGTAGAGCAAAACTAGTATTCGATTCACCTGTCTGGTTTTGATTAATGTCATTAGACGAGCCACCTTCTTGTAGTGCAGATAAAGTATTGTTAGCACCACTATTTTGAACCTGATTAATACTGTTAGACTCTCCTGATTGTTCTGCTAAAGCATTGTTTCCTGCTCCTTCTTGCTGCTCGGTAACTGTTACATTATTTAAACCACTTTGGTTTTGCAAAATAGTATTTCCGTTACCTTGATTTTGATTTGCAGTAGCAGAATTTTCTTGCCCATTTTGATTTTGAGAAATAGAGCTTAAAACCGAAGTGTTTTGTTGGGCAGCAGCGACGTTAGCGTTTCCTCCTTGATTTTGAAATACTTGATTTTGTTTGCCATCTTGAGTAACTGTGGCATTGTTTAATTCACCATCTTGAGAAGTACTTATAGTATTCTCCATCCCAGTTTGGTTTTGAGTTATGCTATTGAAGTTGCCAAATTGGTTTGCAGAGGCAGATGAAGATTTTGCAGATTGAAATGTATTAACCACATTTCCCTCACCATTTTGAGATTGATTAATATTACTGTTAGAACTATTGTTTTGAGTTATAGCAGCATTATTTCTTAATCCAGTTTGACTTTGAAAAACGTCGTTGTTAGAACCGTTTTGCTCAATAGTTGCATTGTTCTCTTCGCCATTTTGATTTTGAACACTACCATTTTCAGTCCCTTCTTGAAACGTAAATGCAGCATTACTAGAACCTACTTGTACTTGTTGAATTCTACCTAGTGTACCTGAAGCAATAATATTTGCATAGTTTCCTGTACCATCTTGTTGTTGATCAACTAAACTTTCTGCATTTGTTGCTTCCAAAATGTTATTATCTCCATTTTGAGTTTGATTAATGGTAGCGCCACCAATTAAGGAGTTTTCAAAAGTAGCAGTAGCTGTATTGTTTGTTCCTGTTTGTATTTGGTTTATAATGCTAAAGGATGTCGAAGCATCTTGGCTAGCAGAGGCAATATTGTTATCTCCTGTTTGTGTCTGGTAGGTTTCATTACCAGTTCCTAGTTGAAATATGATTGCATTATTTTGATTTCCTGTTTGGTTTTGAGATATAATACCTTCTTTTGACGGGTTATTTTCTAATCCTTGTGTTACTTCAGAGATGTTTTCATTACCATTCTGTGTAATGTCTAGCCCCGTTGGCGAACCATACTGAGATATTGTAGCAACATTGTTTTTCCCCTTTTGACTCACACTATTTTTTTCTGATTGCCCGAAACTTAATGACATACTTAATAAGGCTATACAGCCAATAAAAACTTTTTTCATGTTTTGATTTTAAAAAAGAATTAATACACTATTTGATTTTGAGGTAGAAAGAGTAGTATTGATTTGAGAAGGGGCTAAGTTTTTTTGTGCAGTGGAAGGTATTCTTTTTTTAAAGAAAGGATAGAAACTTTTTAAAATTTTCGATAAGAAGTGAGAATAGAGGGATAACCGTAAGTTTTATATAGAAATAATGTTCTTTTTTTGAAGAATTTGTAAGAAATTAGACTAAAAAGCATTTCAAATTTAATCGATATTTAATACGATATCTGCAATTTTATCATCTTTAATGCTAATTATAAACAATTTTCCATATATTTTTTCATCAATAGATGCATATTTATCATTTCCGATAATTCTATTTGCGAACGTCGGAGTAGTGTTACTATGACCAACAATGACCACAGTTTTTCCTTTGGTTTGTTGTTGAAAATCTTCGCTATATAGGTTCCTGGGATCGTATAATTTAACCACCAGATTTTTACTATCAGCTATCGGTTTAGCAGTTTCTTTGGTTCTGAAGTAATCTGTTGAAAAAACCATGTCAATTTTGGTGTCCTTGAGTATTTTTGCCCAATTATGAGCTCTTAAAACTCCTTCTTCTGTAAGCTTAGGATTTCTATTTTTAGGATCACTTAGGTCTTTTTCAGCGTGTCTTACTAGAAAGTAAGTAGTACTGGTTTTTTGATCTTGAGCGAATGATATAATACAAATAAAAAAAACAGATAAAAAAGTAATTGACTTCATAGACTAATATTCTATTTATAAATGTATAAAAATAATTGTTACTACTAAAATCAATTACTCTAACATTCCCATTTGCCAAACGACAACTACCATAGAGACTATAGCCAATATAAAAAAGCCTATGTATATATAGGAACTTCTTTTCTTATTAGAAGAGTCTAGGTCGCCAGAAGATTTCATATGGCTAGGTTTTTTTACGTGGTTGTTTTTATAAGACTATAAAAAAAATGTAATGTTACACTTTTTGTGGTTTAAAATGCAAAATTCTTTGTTCAAAACTGTTTTCTGATACTGGTGATACTATATTTTGGAATAATTCTATTAGTTCTGGACTATGATTCCAACGTTTTTGCTTTAATAAATTAAAATGTACAAAAGTACTCCACATGACCGCTTTGAGTTCTGTCTTGTTATGATTCCACATTCTAATCTCTACATGTAATTGATTTTCTGAAAATCGTATTAATTGAGAATCAATACATACTTCTTCCATTAGTAATGCAGGTTTTAAATAGGCTATTTGATTTGTTCCAACAACCCAACTGATACCTTTTGTCTTAGCGAGTTTAAAAATATCCAGATCATAGTATTTTTCAATTTGATCTTCACGAGCATTGATCATATAATTTATATATGATGCATTATTCAGGTGATTAAAAGGATCACAATCTTGAAATCTTATTTTGGCTTTGGTTTTTACTACTTTTAAAAGTTTCATATTTGTCTTATTTTTTATAATATACCAATTGGTATATTTTTAAGTAAAAAAATTATTTTTTAAGTTCTTTATGAATCATCTGATCTATTTGATCCATAGTTTCCAATAAATAATTATTATCTTCTATAGTATGGGTCATAAAAATGGCTCCTATGATCATTGTATATAGTCTTTTTGAATACAGAATAGTGTCTATATCCAGTTTTATCTCATTTTGTAGTTTCCCTTCTTCTATTAGTTTTGCAACGTTATTTTGGATTTTATGTATCGTGTACTTTACATGTTGAAACATTGATGGGTTTTGATGTTTCGAATCTACACCCATATTTAAAACAGGACATCCTCCCAGTTCTTGGCTGTAATTATAATAATTTCTATAAAAGTCTGTAATAAGATATAATTTTTCTATAGGTGAATCGCTCAATGACTGGTGATCGGTAATTCTACGAAGCATATTTTTTACCGTAAAATTAAATGTTGCAATGGCCAATTCTTCTTTATTTTTAAAATTACCATAAATCGCTCCTTTTGTTAATCCAGTAGCTTTGGTAATATCACTAAGACTTGTTGCTGCATATCCATTTTTATTAAAAATGGGAGCTACTGTTTGAATGATAAAATCGGATGTTTGTTTGGCCTTTGTAAGCATAATGAGATAAAAAGATAATCAAATATACGAATAATATACCAAATGGTATATTATTTTATATAGTTATTGTTTTTTAAAGATAAAATCAGTGCTAGTTTCTACTGTTATTTATAATATCAATAATTTCAGTTTTGGTAATACTCCTTGGTAAGTTACATGCATCTTTGATATTTATTTCCTGATACTGTAGTAGGGTATTAAATTTTTCAAGAGCATCTTGAGCTTGATCACAACCTACATTTTTGTTTCTAATATGTTGTGTTTTTATAATTTTGGGGGTATTGCTTCGATTTTCATAGTCTTTGAATTGACATTTTATAATAGCATTGTTTTCGAAGTAAAAACGCTCTTCTAAGGTTAATGTCACATCTACTTTTTCTAGTTTGCCTGATTTATTTCTTTCATAATCTTTGTACCAGATATTATGAATTGAATACTGGAAAAACAATTCATCATCCCAAATGTAAAACTCATCTCTATAATTTACATGTCCTTTTGTATAGTTGTGGCTAATATGTTTTAATTCACTACTGTTATAATAAAAGGTAAGAGTTCCTTCTTCTGAAGTCTCTTTACATGAATAATCTGTATGATGTTGTCTGAGCGCATTAGAATCTAGTAGTTCTCTTATCAATTGATATTTGTTCCTAATATCAGATAATGCACTTTTTCTGCTTTGTCCAAAGCAGGTATATGTTGTAAGAAGTAATAGTGCTATTATAGTTGGCTTCATTGCGGCTGCAATGTAACTAAAAGCTGTTTTTTTTCTAGATTTATTTATTAACCGTTGTAGGAATAAATTTGTTAATAACTACGGTAAAACCGTAATCCATAAGAATTTGATTCAAATATATAAAGTTGGCATTTAATACTATTTAACATTTAAATGCCAACTTAGGTTTTAATTTTACTTTGATTTTGGTTATTTAGGTACTAAATCTATCTGATTTCTAAAAACAAGATTATCATCGAATTCATCTAGTAGTATACTACTTTCTGTAGAAATTTTTCCAGAAAGAATCTCTTTAGATAAGGCATTTAGAACTTCTTTTTGTATTGTTCGTTTTACAGGCCTTGCACCAAATTCTGGTTGAAAACCTTTTTTAGATAAAAAAGTAATTGCCTCGTCTGTAGCATCTAATGATATGTTTTGCTGTTCTAACATTTTGGATACATTTTTTAATTGAAGCTTAACAATTTCTGTAATGTTTCTTTGTGTAAGAGGAGAAAACATAACAATGTCGTCTATTCTGTTTAGGAACTCAGGTCTTACCGATTGCTTTAATAATGCAAGTACATCAATTTTGGCGGCTTCCATTGCAGTATCAACATCTTTTATGGCTTCAAATTTATCCTGTATAATATGACTCCCGATATTGCTTGTCATGATTATGATTGTATTCCTGAAATCTGCAGTCCTTCCTTTATTGTCAGTTAACCTACCTTCATCTAATACTTGTAGTAATATATTAAAAGTATCTGGATGTGCTTTTTCGATTTCATCTAACAATACAACAGAGTATGGTTTTCTTCTAACAGCTTCTGTTAACTGACCTCCTTCATCGTATCCAACATAGCCTGGAGGTGCTCCTACTAATCTGCTTACTGCATGGCGTTCTTGATATTCACTCATGTCTATTCTTGTCATTGCGCTTTCATCATCAAAAAGATATTCTGCCAAGGCTTTTGCTAACTCTGTTTTACCAATTCCTGTAGTTCCTAGAAAAAGAAAAGATCCTATCGGTTTTTTTTGATCTTGTAACCCAGCTCTACTTCTTCTAACCGCGTCACTTACTGCTGCGATAGCTTCGATTTGACCGACCACTCTTTTTTGCAGCTCTTTTTCTAAAACTAATAATTTTTCTCGTTCACTTTGTAACATTTTGGTAACAGGAATTCCTGTCCATTTTGCAACAACTTCGGCTATATCATCATTTGTAACTTCTTCTTTTATTAAGGACGAATTGCTTTGTTGTTGTTCTAATTGTAAATGAAGTCTCTCAAGTTCTTCTTGAGTTTCTTTTATCTTGCCATATCGTATTTCTGCTACTTTTCCATAATCTCCATTTCGTTCTGCTTTTTCAGCTTCAAGCTTATATTCTTCGATGGCAGTTTTGGTATTTTGTATGGCATCGACAACTTCTTTTTCGCTCTGCCATTTGGTAAATATTTCGTTTCTTTCTTCTTTGATGTTGGCAAGGTCTGCATTAAGAACTCTTAATTTAACTTCATCGTTTTCACGTTTTATGGCTTCAATTTCAATTTCTAGTTGCATAACTTTTCTATCCAGAACATCTAATTCTTCAGGTTTAGAATTGATCTCCATACGTAATTTTGAAGCAGCTTCATCCATTAAATCAATGGCTTTGTCGGGTAAAAACCTGTTGGTAATGTAACGTTGCGATAGCTCTACAGCGGCTATTATCGCTTCATCTTTAATTCTTACTTTATGATGTGTTTCATACTTTTCTTTAATACCTCTAAGTATTGATATGGCGCTTTCGGTATCAGGCTCATCAACAATAACTTTTTGAAAACGTCTTTCTAGGGCTTTATCCTTTTCAAAGTATTTTTGGTACTCATCAAGAGTAGTGGCTCCAATAGCGCGCAGCTCGCCTCGGGCTAGTGCAGGTTTTAAAATATTAGCAGCGTCCATAGCTCCTTGGCCACCGCCAGCACCAACTAGAGTGTGGATTTCATCGATAAATAATACAATATCCCCATCACTAGTGGTTACTTCTTTTACAACGGCCTTAAGGCGTTCTTCAAACTCTCCTTTAAATTTTGCTCCTGCAATCAAAGCTCCCATATCCAATGAGAATATTTGCTTGTTTTTTAAGTTTTCTGGAATATCTCCAGCGATTATTCTATGCGCTAGTCCTTCTGCGATTGCTGTTTTACCTACACCAGGTTCACCAACTAACATAGGGTTGTTTTTAGTTCTACGAGAAAGTATTTGTAGTACTCGGCGTATTTCTTCATCACGACCGATTACGGGATCAAGTTTCCCATTTTCTGCCATATCGTTTAGATTCTTGGCATATTTACCTAGGGCTTGATATGTTTCTTCTGCACTTTGAGAGGTCACACGTTCACCATTTCTTATTTCGTTAATCGCTTCGGTTAAATGTTTTTCGGTAACGCCCTGATCTTTTAAAATTTGAGAGATTTTACTTTTAGACTTAAAAATTGCAATAACTAAATGTTCTATAGAAACATAGTCATCATTCATTTTTTTTGCAATAATGCTAGACTCATTTAGTGATTTTCCTGCTTCACGAGATAGTTGAATATCACCTCCAGTAACTTTAGGGAAACTTTCGAGAGTGCTGTCAAGAACTTGTTGTAATAACGTAATATTGACATTTAATTTTTTCAATAAAAAGGGAAGAACATTTTCATCTACATTAAAAATAGCTTTAAAAATGTGTTCGTTTTCTATTTGCTGATGCCCAAATCCCTGTGCAAGCTGTTGGGCTTGTTGGATGGCTTCCTGTGATTTTATAGTGAAATTATTAAAATTCATCGTTGTCTGTTTTTGAATATGTTTCAAGAAAAACAAATAGTATTCCTGTTTTAAAAACATGTCAGATTGACTTGTTTTTAAAGTATTTTCAAGTCATTTTGACATCTTTTTGATATTAATTCCTTTTTTTTAAAATCATTTGAATACCAAAGAGTAGCATTTTAAGAGTGTTGTAATACAACTTAAAAATGATTATTATGTGTTGGGTAAGTTATATAGTACTACCTCAAAATCCATTGTAAAATTAAAAGTTTTGAATCTCAAATACTATTAAAAAAAGACTAATTCTGTATTGTGCATTATTGATTTTTATCTTTAGGTCACTCGTGAATCAATATCGTTTTTGAGGTTAAAAAGAAAAGGTTTGTAAGTGAAACATCTAGCTTAGATAAATCAAAATTTTTCGTTGTTCACAATGTATGGTATAAAGAATCTAGATCAGCCATATTAAGAATTAATTTAAAATCATATAAATTGCTATAGAGATTTAAAGAAATATTTAAGTATTAGAGTCTTTCTTTCTACTTTGTTTAATGGCACTATGAATTTATTTGAAAAATTATTAAATAAGATATGTCTGGTAGATTTTTTTGAATGTAAGTTTTAGTATTTTTGGCAGACTGAATACAGGAATTAGAGATACTTTTAATACTACATTTGGGAAGAAACTAAAATTATATGGGAATATTTAATAAACTTTTTGGATCAGAAGGAAAAGAACCAAAAGAAGAAAAACAACCATTACCTTGGCAAGAGCTTAAGACTATTGACCAATTGAATACAATAACAAAAGCATCGAAAACAAAAACTCAAGCGATATTTAAACATTCGACTCGTTGCGGTATTAGTAGGATGGTGATTCGTAATTTTGAAAGTAGTTTTGATTTAACTGCAGATGAGGTAGATCTTTATTACCTGGATTTGTTAAATCATAGAAATATTTCTGATGAAATATCTGCAAAATTTCAGGTTTTTCATGAGTCTCCGCAATTTATCGTAATACGAAACGGAGTAGCAGTACATCATTCTTCACATAGTATGATTACTCCTCAGGTTTTACATCAATACGTATAAGAAAATAAATCTCCCATATTTACAAATATGGGAGATTTATTCGTTTTATTGAAAACGGTAACTTGTAATAATACTTTTTAATTTATTTTTAAGTCCTTCTCCAGAATCATATACCATTTGTTCATTGGTAGGAAATTGGACAGCTTGTAATCCCAAATAACGAACTAAATCATCTTCAAGTGCTCGTTTATCTCCATTAAATTTTGCATAAATATGTTCGAAAACATATTCACTAGCTATAGGAAAAGCATCTAATAGTTGTTTTGTTCTTAGATTTTTATATTGCACGTTACCAACAACATTAGTTGCTTTAAATTGAGTAAATTCATAATACTCGCAACGCACCTTTGTCATCTTATCTACTTTTATTTTATTGCCTTCATCATCTTTTACAAACTCTCCTTCGTCATCAACTAAATATTTCCATCCGTCTTTAACCAATTTTTCACGTTCTAACTGGCGTTCTCTAATTTTTTCTGGTGAAATGTTGATTTCCCTTAGAGTAACCTCCATGGCATAGTCATATTTAATCGTTTTTTGAGGTTGACTATGGTAAACTGTCCAAAGGTCATCAAGCCCATATGTACCAAAGTTTAGTAGGTCACCTTCTAAACGTTTAGGAATAATAACATTGGTTTTATTTTTCATATTTACCCGAACAAAATCAGTTCCTTTAAAATGTGCCTCCTCTATTAAATCAGTTGTGTTTTTATAACCCGGTGTGATTTTGTTAAGATAAATGAGGTTTTCATAAACTGCTCTATAATCAGATTTTTTATTAGCAGACGATAATAATCCTTTTGCGTTATCATATAAGTATTTAGAAAGTTTGTCTTTTGTGGCAATTATTTTTTGATCATAATTATCCATTGCAAAGTTGGCATTACGACCTTGTTCAACAAGATATAATGGTAATAATGGTTTTATGCGTTCTTGCCTATTTTTTAGAGCTACATAGGTATTGTACATTCGTTCTAAATTAGCAGGATTACCTTCTTTTTCTAAATACACTACAGCATTTTTATCACGGTCAACAACTTTAGCATACGCTTCTTCCAACATAAGAATATAAGGTTGTTTTCCTTTTTTTTCTTTATTGGTTCTAAGTTTGTTTAAGGCGATACCTATGGCTTGATCATAGTTTCCTGTATTAAGTGCTTTTTCGGTTTGTTTTACACTACTACACGAAGCAAGGGTAGCAGATACAATAAGTAATAGTAGTAGTTTTTTCATGTTGATAATATTTGAATTTGGGTAACATAGACAACTTTAATGCCAAAAAGATAATAAAAAAACCTCGAAATTATAATTTTCGAGGTTTTATAAGGGTTTATAAAGGTTTTATTTTTTAAATACGGGTAGTAATTTTGTAGATACTTCTCCAAAACCAATTCGTGTTCCTTCTTTTTCACAATACCCTCTTATAATAACCGTATCATTATCTTCAATAAATTTTCGGCTGCCACCTTCATTAAGTTGAACTGGTTTTTCACCTCTCCAACTTAATTCTAACATTGATCCATAAGAATCAGGAGTTGGGCCTGATAAAGTACCGCTTCCCATCATATCCCCAGAGTTTACAGGACATCCATTTACCGTATGATGGGCGAGTTGCTGGGCCATGTTCCAATACATGTGCTTAAAATTGCTTTTAGAAACTATTGTTTCTTTTGCATTTTCAGGTTGTATAGAAACTTCAAGTTTGATGTCAAAACTCTTTTCACCTTTATATTGAAGGTAAGGAAGTTGTTTTTTTAATGGTTTAGGTCCTTTAGTTCTATAGGGTTCTAAAGCATCTAATGTAACTATCCAGGGGGATATAGATGATGCAAAGTTTTTTCCTAAGAAAGGTCCAAGAGGAACATATTCCCATTTTTGTATATCACGAGCACTCCAATCGTTAAATAAGACCATACCAAAAATATAATCTTCAGCTTCGTCGATAGGGATTTGTTCACCCAAGTGATTAGCATCGGTAGTTATAAATGCCATTTCTAGTTCAAAATCTACTAGTCTAGAAGGGCCAAAAATAGGTTCTGTATCTCCATTAGTTAATTTTTGCCCCTGTGGGCGATGTATAGGTATTCCTGAAGGAATAATAGAACTACTTCTACCATGATATCCAACCGGCATATGAAGCCAATTAGGCATTAGCGCATTTTCTTTACCTCTAAACATTACACCAACATTGGTTGCATGTTCGATACTACTGTAAAAATCAGTGTAGTCACCAACACTAACTGGAAGTTGCATTTCTATTTCATCTAGAGAAAATAGTACTTCTTTTCTATGCTTCTCATTATTTTTTAACGTATTATTTTCAGCATCAAAAATATCTGCAATTCTATTTCGAACCAGTCTCCATGTTTTTTTTCCGTCAGAAATAAAATCGTTCAAAGAATCTTGTAAGAATATATCATCAGTTAGAGGAATTCCTTCAAAATACCCTAATTGATGAAGCGCTCCTAAATCAATAGCAGTATCGCCAATTCGAGTTCCTATAGTAATAATATCATCTCGGGTAAGAAATACACCGAAAGGAATATTTTGTATAGGAAAATCTGTATTTGATGAGATTTCAATCCACGTTTTTCTATTAGGATAATTTGCGGTTATGGGCATTATAATATTTTTATTAAGTTGTTATATTGTTGAAGGTATTAAAAGTTTTTCTTTTGATTACCTATCTGATTAGGTAAAGTTTAAAAAAAAGACTCTTTTGTTTGACAAGATGTTGCTACAATCTACAAAAAAGCCATATTTATCGAATTTTTGTTGAAAAGTAAAAACTTAAAAAGTACTTCAATTTCATGATCAAATATATAATTTTCGAGCGGTTAAAAGTTTTTAATTATGTGAAAAATACTTAAAATAATGATAAGATAAGGTTATACATCTGTTTGGATAAGGTTTAATAATCTTGGAGATTATTTTTACCAGTGTTCTAGGAGTATTTGAGGTTTTAAAGATGTAAATACATTATTAGAGTAAACAAAAGATATATAAGCCTATGAAATAGATGATTAGGTATAATCAAAATGTGAACAAGTTGTTCATATTTATTAGGGATTGTTTAAGCTGATTTAAGGAATCTATTTCCTATTTTTGCAACTTTATTAACAAACTAAGAATACATGCAACGCGACGAACAAATTTTTGATTTAATCCAGGACGAAAGGGAACGTCAAATCAATGGGTTAGAACTTATTGCTTCAGAGAACTTTGTAAGTGAACAAGTAATGGAAGCAGCAGGGTCAGTATTAACTAATAAATATGCTGAAGGGTATCCTGGGAAAAGATACTACGGAGGCTGCGCGGTAGTAGACGTTGTAGAACAAATCGCTATTGATAGAGCAAAAGAATTATTTGGAGCTGATTATGCTAATGTACAGCCTCATTCTGGATCACAAGCAAATACAGCCGTATATCATGCTTGCCTCAAACCAGGAGATAAAATATTGGGATTTGACCTATCACACGGTGGGCATTTAACACATGGTTCTCCGGTTAATTTTTCAGGTAAATTGTACAATCCAGTTTTTTATGGAGTAGAGAAGGAGACAGGAAGATTAAACTATGATAAAATACAAGAAATAGCAACAGAAGAAAAACCACAATTAATTATTGCGGGTGCTTCTGCGTATTCCAGAGAGATAGATTATAAAAGATTTAGAGAAATAGCCGATAGTGTTGGTGCAATTCTTATGGCAGATATTGCGCATCCAGCTGGTTTAATAGCTAAAGGAGTAATTTCTGATCCAGTACCGCATTGTCATGTAGTAACTACTACAACTCACAAGACGTTAAGAGGCCCAAGAGGTGGGCTAATTTTGATGGGAACTGATTTTGAAAACCCTTTCGGAATTACTCTTAAAAGTGGTAAGAAACGAATGATGTCATCTTTATTAGATAGTGCAGTTTTTCCTGGTAATCAAGGAGGACCTCTAGAGCATATTATTGCTGCAAAAGCCATAGCGTTTGGAGAAGCACTTACTGATGATTTCTTGCATTATATTGTGCAAGTAAAGAAAAATGCAGCTGTTATGGCAGAAGCGTTTGTGAATAAAGGATATGAAGTGATTTCTGGTGGAACAGATAATCATATGATGTTAATTGATCTTCGTAATAAAGGGGTTACCGGAAAACAAGCGGAAGAAGCATTGGGAGTAGCAGAAATTACGGTAAACAAAAATATGGTTCCTTTTGATGATAAATCTCCATTTGTAACTTCTGGTATTCGTATTGGTGTTGCTGCGGTAACAACTAGAGGATTAAAAGAAGAAGATATGAAAGCTATCGTTGAACTTATTGATAAAGTAATTGTTAATATAGAAAACGAAGAAGAACTTCATAATATTGCCGATGATGTTAATGCAATGATGGCAGATAAACCATTATTTATAGCATAAATCGAATTTCATATAAATTATAAGAGCACGCATAAATTTTAGTTTATGCGTGTTTTGTTTTTAAGAATGCCCCCAATTCTCTGGATCATCATTGTCATTTGGTGATAGACCTATAATATCACCTTCGGTATTTACTCCAAGTCCTACGACGGTTCTATTAACATAATTAAAATAACTGACCACTTGATTGATTTCCAATATTTCTCCGTCAGATAAATTTTGTGTTCTTAAGGTACGTATATCAGCTTCACTAATAGTATGGTGAGATAATGTTAATTGTTTTGCATAATGCAATCCAGCTAGGTGTTTATTTTTAAAATAGATTTTAACATTATCGTTAATAAGACAGGAAATAATATCGTTAAATTTAGCATCATCATTAATTAAGCGTTTCAATCCCGCACTGTGATGTTCTACGCAGTAGTCACATTTATTAAGATAACTAACATAAACTCCTAGAGTTTCTAAATACCACTTTGGTAATGTATTATTAGCATTATGAAGTACATTTTTATATAATCCCATATGCCCTATAAGGGTGTGTGGTCTCAAGCTATGAACGGATAACACATTGTCAATGGTGTTATTGGGACCTTTTACACGATCATAGATTTTTTTTAATCTACCCGAGGCTTCTGCATAGGATATCTCTTTAATCCAACTCATTTTTACTTTTTTTTGAAAAAAAATATTCGTCTTTTACCTCTTATTTGTAATAAAAGTGTGTAACTATATTCTATAATTAGTTTTTGCAGTATTTGGAATACTCAGAAAGGGCAAAAGCATTATCAAAACTAGTTTTAGTAATACTTTTGTTTTCATTAGAATCATAATCAAGGGTTATTTTCCAATTACCATCTTCTAGTTTTAAAATTACATGAAACTTCCCATAAGAATATGTAGTTTGATTATCTTCGCTTGTATAAGTTACTTTATAAATCCCTCTATCAGAGACTAGGGAGTCCGAATGTACTCTTTCTAATAATCTGAAATCTATAGAAGGAGGATTTTTTTTGGGAACACTCCACCTTTTTTGATACCCTTTTAAATATTGATCAACTTTTTTAATTGACCCTCCATCTCCCGAGACTCTAATCATTTCTTTACTATGAATTGAAGCAAACAAATTGTAATCTGAAGTTTTGTATGCTTTAGAAAAATTATCATACATGTCTAGATTAATTTTGTCATGGATACTACTTTCTTGGGCATTAATGGTATATATCCCAAACACAAAAACGATTAGATAAGCGGTATTTTTTAAAACAATCATGAGTCTAACTATTTTTTTCTTTTTTATATAGTACACATCTCCTTAATCGATTATCATTTAGGAGCTTAGGGTGATCAAAAACTTCAACTTGAACCATGCCGATTTTTTTCATAACCGACTCTGATTTTGTGTTGATTTCAGGGGCTACAGAATAAATAGTTTGTAAACCCAGTTTGTTAAATCCAAAATCAAGACAGGCAAAGGCACCTTCAGTGGCATAACCTTTACCCCAAGTACTTTTTTTAAGTCGCCAACCGATATCCACAAAAGGTTTAGGATCTACTAAGTAATTTTGTTCACATAAACCTATAAATCCAATACATTCATTATTTTCAAGCATATCAACCGCAAAATAACTAAACCCTTTTTCTTGCTGCATATTTTGCATTCGAAAAATGAAATCTTCAGTGTCAGATTTGGTAGGTTTGAATGGAAAGAATTCCATAACATCATCGTCATCATTAATTTTGGCAAGTGTATCTAAGTCGTTAAGATGCCAATTTCTAAAACCAAGACGAGTAGATTTGAAAATATAGTTGTGCATTTTAAAAAGTAATTTAATTTCCTTCTTCTTCTTCTTCTTCAAAAACTACACTTTCATAGGCTCCAATGTCAGGAGCCGAAGTGTTTCTTGTAGTTCCTAAGATATCTGTTCCTGATGTTGGAGTAGTAGCTTGGCCATTTGCTGCAGAATCATCTCCTATATTAAGTATATTTTCAAAAGGGGTTTTAAAGTCCGGGTCTTCGTTAAGGATAACATTTTCAAATAAACTAGTATTTGTAAAATCATATAGTGGATTATCATCAAAACTATTATCGAAATCATTAAATCTAATCAAGCAATTTTTAAAATTATAGTTAAATGCTTTACTATCATCTTTAGCAAATAAAAGTTTGAAGTTTTTGTCACCATAAATAATACAGTTCGTAAAATTAGCTTCGACTAAATCCAAAGAAAAAGGTTGTCCTTCGATTTCAATAAAGTTATCGATTAGTACAGCAGGAGTATCACTAAAAGGATTTCCGAAATTTTTGTAGTTGGTGAAAGTACAATGGTTGAAATTGTAGACACCCCCAAGAGAGCAGTTTAGGCTTACGAGTCCAGCATTATTAATTACTAGGTTTTCACCAAGAATATTACCGGTTCGAGCCAGGAGCCCAATATTAGAACTATTATATATTTGAGTATTTGAAATGGTAAGAGTAGGGTTAGGACCACCATCATTTGAGTCCATAAGAATACCTACTGTAGCATTTTTTATAGTAGTATGATTAATAGTATGACCTGTACTTCCTGCGGTTAACCATATAGTTCCCCATTGTCCAGATATTTCACTAAAACGAGATTCAAGTCTATCACCTTGTAAAATTACCTCGTTTTCTAATACTTCCGGATCGGTACTTAATGCTCCATTAATCTCGAGTGTTCCGTTTTCGGCAACAATAATTCCAGAATTGGCATGAAAATGGACCCTTGCTCCAGCTTCAATAGTAAGTGTTTTTCCGCCGGGAACAGCTGCATACCCATATACCACATAAGGCTTTTCATTAGTAAAAATGAGTTCGTCATCATCTAAAACATAGCCTTCAATTCTAACTTGATCACCACCAACACCAATAGGCAGGGATTCTAGTTCTCCGGTCATAGCATCACGAGATGGGAATAAAAATATAGCATCTCTTACAAGAGTGACTAAATCTACATCTTGTTGATTTGTGCCAGTATCAAAAAGTATTCGATCTGTATAAAGAAATTCATTTTCTGTAGTTTGATCAGTAATATCAGTTGTAGTTTCTACAAATACAAAAATACTATCCTTGGCAAGTACTTGTATATTCTCAAAAGACTTACCAGGGATACCATCAACATTAAGCCTGTAGTTAGAACTTTCTCCTCTTTCTAGCGCTATTGTTGGTATTGTGAAATCATCATTTGTGCGATTATAGACTCTAAAACTGTATGTGCTTGATCCAATATTGGTAAAAACTGTATCTAAAAATAAAGTGTCTGTAGAAAATTGTAAATTCCCTGTACTTGGTCCAGATTCAAAATCATTACGACAAGATCCCCATAAAATTAGTAGTATAAGTAAAAAGAGGGAAGATAGATAGCGCATACTTTATTTTTAATTTCAATCTTTTACGTTGAAACCTCAATTCTTAATTTTAAGAAAAGATGTCTTTGTAACAAAAGGAAGACAATTTGTAAAAGAAATTTTATTACCGGTTTTAATTTTGTTCTAAATGTATAACTTTTCGGGAGTACTAATATTGCTTTTTGATAAAATTTAATACTTCATGAATTATTTCTTTCTTCAATAATTATTTATTAGCTCGAAAGCTTTAACTTTGTTTATTCATAATTAATCGCACAACATAATAATCTATTATGAGTACATACGATGTAGCCGTTATTGGCTCTGGACCTGGTGGATATGTAGCCGCAATTCGATGCGCACAGCTAGGTATGAAAACCGCAATAATCGAAAAATATACAACACTTGGAGGAACTTGTCTTAATGTAGGCTGTATTCCAAGTAAGGCATTATTAGATTCTTCTCACCATTATGAACATGCTGTAAAGCATTTTGCTGATCACGGAATTGAAATTCCCGGAGATGTAAAAATCAATCTTGAAAAAATGATTGCACGAAAACAAGCAGTTGTTGATCAGACTACAGGTGGAGTAGAGTTTTTGATGAAAAAAAATAAAATAGACGTTTTTGAAGGTGTTGGAGCTTTTAAAGATGCTACACATATTAACGTTACCAAAGCTGATGGTACTGTAGAAACAGTTGAAGCAAAACACAGTATCATTGCTACAGGATCTAAGCCATCTACATTACCATTTATAAAACTAGATAAGAAAAGAGTAATTACTTCTACCGAGGCCTTAAAGTTAAAAGAGGTTCCAAAACATCTTGTTATTATCGGTGGTGGTGTAATAGGTCTTGAATTAGGTCAGGTATATCGTAGACTAGGTGCTGAAGTTTCTGTTGTAGAATATATGGATAGAATTATTCCGGGAATGGATAAAGCATTATCTAGAGAACTACAAAAAGTACTGAAAAAGCAAGGAGTGAAATTTTATACTTCTCATAAAGTTACTGCAGTTAAAGCAACTGCTAAGCAAGTAACAATTACTGCTGATGATAAAAAAGGTAACCCGGTAGAGTTTAAAGGAGATTATTGTCTAGTTTCTGTAGGAAGACGACCATATACCGATGGATTAAATGCAGAAGCTGCAGGAGTGAAACTTAATGATAAAGGACAGGTTGAGGTAAATGATCATTTACAAACAAGTACTTCTAATATTTATGCCATCGGAGATGTTATAAAGGGTGCAATGTTAGCTCACAAAGCAGAAGAAGAAGGTACTTTTGTAGCAGAAGTTTTAGCGGGTCAAAAACCACATATTGATTATAACTTAATTCCTGGAGTAGTGTATACTTGGCCAGAAGTGGCTGCTGTTGGTAAAACAGAAGAAGAATTAAAAGAAGCAGGTGTAAAATACAAATCAGGACAATTTCCGTTTAGAGCTTTGGGAAGAGCTAGAGCCAGTGCAGATTTAGATGGATTTGTAAAAATATTAGCAGACGAAACTACAGATGAAGTTCTTGGTGTTCATATGATTGGAGCACGTTGTGCAGACTTGATCGCCGAAGCTGTAACTGCTATGGAGTTTAGAGCCTCTGCAGAAGATATCTCTAGAATGTCTCACGCCCATCCAACGTTTACAGAAGCTATTAAAGAAGCAGCATTAGCCGCTACAGACAATAGAGCGTTACATGTATAATATCATTTTGATTTAAAAAAGTATTTTAAATCAATAAAATAAAAAAAGCCATTCTATATAGATTGGCTTTTTTTATTTTTTCTTTATGAATTATAAAACTAACTTATCTATATATTAGCTCTATTAAAAATATACTACAATGCAGATTAATGATAAAACCGGAGTGCAAGACTATCAGGCTCTTTCGAGTAGATACGAGACAATGAAATATAATAGATGCGGAAAGAGTGGAGCACTTTTACCTGCAATATCTCTTGGATTATGGCACAATTTTGGGTTTGTTGATCATATACATAATGCCAGAGAAATTCTTAGGTGTGCTTTTGACCTTGGTATTACTCATTTTGATCTTGCTAATAATTATGGACCACCTTATGGTTCTGCTGAAGAAAATTTTGGTATACTTTTTAAGAAAGATTTTAGAAGCTATCGAGATGAACTTTTTATTGCTACCAAAGCAGGCTATGATATGTGGCCTGGACCGTATGGAAACTTAGGGTCTCGAAAATACTTAATGGCAAGTATTGATCAAAGTCTTAATCGTATGGGATTAGATTATGTCGATATTTTTTATCATCATAGACCAGATCCTGAAACACCATTAGAAGAAACAATGATTGCTTTAGCAGATATAGTTCGACAGGGAAAAGCATTATATGTCGGAATTTCTAATTATGAGCCTAAAGAAACAGCAATGGCTGCTAGTTTATTAAAAGAGTTAAAGGTACCGTTTATTTTACATCAAGCTAAGTATTCAATTTTTGAGCGAGGCGTCGAAAAAGGTCTATTAAATACTTTAGAGCAAGAAGGAGTAGGTTGTATTGCATTTTCTCCATTAGCACAAGGAATGCTTACAGATAAATATCTTAACGGAATTCCCGAAGACTCTAGAGCAGCAAAGAGTTTTACTTATCTGGATAAAGAAAACCTTAATACTCATATTTCTAAAATACAACGTTTAGCAACTATCGCAAACAAAAGAAATCAGAAACTATCGCAAATGGCAATTGCTTGGATTCTTAGACAGCCTCAAATTAGTTCTGTTCTTATAGGAGCAAGTTCTGCCGACCAATTAAAGGAAAATGTAAAATCTTTAGAATACTTAGAATTTTCTGAAGAAGAGTTAAGATTGATTGATGAAATTTCTAAGTAAAAGAATAGCAAAAAACAACAGTATTTTGTGTAGTTCGAAAATGAATTTTATAAATCGAAATCAAGATATTAAATGTTCGAATTATTAGAACAAATTTTTCAATTTGAAATTGGAATATAACTAAGTTTATGTTGCGATGTATTCAGAGAGATTTTCGAGTTACATGCTTTCAAGACGTCTTAATACCTCTGCCTTATAGTTTCTGCTTATAGGAATAGAGGTATTTTGTACTACAATTTCTTCATTAGAAAAAGAATCAATTTTAGAGATAGCAATGATATAAGACCTGTGTGTTCTCATAAATAGTCGTTGAGGTAATTTTGATTCGATAGCACTTATCGTTTCGCGGGTCACTATAGTTTCGGATTTAGAGTGTATTTTTATATAGTCGCTGTAACTTTCTAAATAAATAATTTCTGAGAATTCAATTTTTTTCATTCTACGATCTGATCTAACAAATATAAAATTACTGGTATGAAGTTCTTTGGTTTCTGTTACCTTTGAATGGTGATGTACCTTGAAATAATTAGATATAGCATTAAGAAGTCTCTCGAAAGAAATTGGTTTTAGTAGATAGTCTACTGCATGTAAATCAAAACCCTCTATAGCATATTCTCGATAAGCCGTAGTGAATATTACTTTAATATTAGTATTTATTGATTTGGCAAAAGAAATACCGGATATTTCGGGCATATTGATGTCTAAGAAAATCAGATCAACTTTTTGTGTATTTATGGCATTAAAAGCTTCAAGTGCATTACCACAAGTTGCTACGATCTTAATACGATCAATTTTTGACAAATGATCTGTTATAATATCTCTTGCTGTAGGTTCATCATCTACTATTATACAAGTTATTTGGTTACTCATATATTTTTCCTTTTGTAGTGTCAATATTTAGATGTACTTCATACCAATGCTCATCTTTTGTAATGTGCAGTGTATGTTTATCTTTATATAAAAGCAGTAATCTTTTTTTGATATTAGCCAATCCAATACCGGTTTCGTTATATTCTTGACTATCAAAAATTGAATTCTTTATTTTAAACTTTACTTGTCCGTCGTAATGTTCTAATTCTAAAATAATAGATAATCTTTGATTTCGGATTCTTCCATGCTTAAAACTATTCTCCACAAATGGGATTAATAGCATAGGAGCAATTTGTACAGCATGATCAATATTTTGAATATTTAATGTGATGTCTAATACATCATTAAAACGCATTTCTTCTAAAGCAATATAATCTTTAATATGATTAACTTCATCTTGTAATGATACAAAAGGTTTGTCTACTTGATATAATAAATAATCTAATAGATTGGAGAGTTTTAGAATCATCTCGGGCGTTTCTTCAGATTTTTTAAGAGCAAAACCATACATTGTGTTTAACGTATTAAATAAAAAATGAGGGTGAATTTGCATCTTTAGATATTTCAATTCTTGCTCCTTGAGTTTAAGTTGAGCTTCTAAAATTTTGTTTTTTAATTTTTGATTGTCAGAATTTGATTTGTAATTATGTTTAACTAAACTGAAAGCACTGGCGATGAAAACAACAAAATAAACTGCTATGAATAAAAATAGTGGACTTCTGGTCATTGGTGCCATATCCCCAATTTTTGTACCTGTTAAAAAAATCAGTCCATAAAGAAAAGAAATAACAACAAAGAAGGCAGAAATGATAATGGTATAAATACAATATAAAATAAAGAGTAAATATTTTTCTTTTAAGAGGTATTTAGGTATTAGAATAGTAATGATTGTATAGGTTGTGCCAATAGTTACGGGCATTAAAAAGAGAGAAAAAGAAAAAACATAATTAAAATTTTCTGTATTGTATCCAAAAAAGTAGGTGTAAGAAAATAAAACAGCTATCCAAAAAATGGCGTGTAACAGGAGTTGGGCAGTTTTTTTAAGTATAAATTCTTTGGAAATCATAATAGCTATACAATATCCGTATTTTTTATTTTTGAAATATTGTTTTAAGACTAATTACTGTTTTAAACCGATATTTAACAGAATTCAACTAATTTTAGAGTTACTTTATTGTAATCTTGTAAAAACCCCAACTATATTGGTTAGTGAACGCATAAATATATTTAGAACAGTATTGCTTATTAATTTTGGAAAAAACTTAATCCAAAATGTATAACCTTATGATTTTAACTATTTTTTATTTAGTAGAAGATCACTCTATTTTTGCGCACATTCTTCGTTTACTGCATGATGGAGGAATGTTTTTTATGTTTCCTATTTTAATGACACTCTTTTTGGTATTTTTCTTAATTATAAAAAATGTACTTATTATAAAAAAAGATGGGACTCCATCTCCTAAGTATATCAAATTGATTAATTCTCTTGGTCTCATGATTTTAGTGTGGGGAATATTAGGGCAATTACTTGGTTTAGTAGAAGCTTTTGATAAGATCGAAATGTTAGGAGAGATTTCTACAGCAAGACTAGCAGGAGGATTAAAAATATCTGCATTGCCAACAATGTTTGGGAGCTTAGTTTTTGTTATTTCAAGAGCGGCTACTACCATTTTTATTTGGATAACAAAAGAAGTAGACCTCGAGAAATAGCTTTCCAAATTTTGCTCAAGTTTATTGTAGTATACTATTGTTTTTTATCTGTTGTAGATTAAAAAGTAACCTCTTATGTAAGAGTTTCTCTACTGTAATTTATTAGAAACCATATGAAAAAAATAATCTTAAAAATAGTTTTAGGAATACTAACGGCTATTGCAATAATGGCATTAGGTTTCTATTTCTTCTTGTTTCTTAACCCGTTAGATATTTATCAATCTAATTTGTTGAAATGGATTCCTATTTTTATTGGGGCAATAGCAACGTTTTGCAGCGGTATACTTAATAAAAATACCCCGATTAAATTTTTACCACTTCTTTTTGTGCCTTTTTGCATTTTTGATTTGTTTAGTTTTTTTTATGTGCCCTTTATTTTTGTTTTACTCTTAATAGGAATTCTTGTTCTTATGTTGACAAGAAATAGTATTAGAAAAACTCACAAGGTACTATCAAGTCTAGTGATTTTAGGTATTTTCTTTTTCTTTTTGTTCTCACAGCCTCTAATACTGCTAAGGGCAGATTCTGAATTTGATGATCAAGGAAAATTAACTAATGCAAATGTTTTATGGAATTTTGATAAGGATAAAGTATTGACTTTTCCCAATCATATTGTTTATGATGAAGAAGGGACCGAATTCGATTTAAAAAACATAAAAGATGATACATATTTAATAACCTTTTGGGCTACCTGGTGTCCACCTTGTATGCAAGAAAAACCAGAATTAGAAAAACTGAAAAAAGAGCTATACAAAAACACTGAAATCAAATTCATAGATATTTCTTTTGATTCTGATATCGATAAATGGAAACAGTTTATAAAAGGAAAGAAACCAATGGGAATGCAGTTGATTTCTAAAAAAGAAAAACTCACAAGAAGGTTATTGCAAATTAGTGCAATCCCAATGCATTACATTGTAAATCCTGATGGGATATACAAAGAGTATGAATCATTTGAACAAGCGCAAAAAGCACTTAAAAAATTATCAGTTCAAAAATAAAACTAAAATATTATGAAACTAAATAGATTCATTATCGCTTTTTTAATAGGCTGTAATTTAAATGCACAGTCTTTTGATAAGGTTAAGTTAGATAGTCTTTTCTCATTGATCGATAGTGAAAAAAAAGGAATGGGAAGTATCTCAATTTCTAAAGATGGAAAAGAAATATATAAAAATACAATAGGATATATTGATTTTGATACCAAAATAAAGTCTGGATCCAACACTAAATATAGAATTGGATCAATAACCAAAACGTTTACTGCTACTTTAATTATGCAGTTGGTAGAAGAGAAGAAACTAAAATTAGAAACGTTATTAAGTGACTTTTTTCCTGATGTACCCAATGCTCATAAAATTACTGTAGAACATCTTTTAAGACATCGTAGTGGGATATACAATCTTACAGAAGATAAAGATTTTAGAACATGGATGATGATACCGCAAACAAGAGCGCAAATGCTGGCTAGAGTAATAAAAAGTAAACCTCAATTTGAGCCTGATCAAGATGCTAAGTATTCTAATACCAATTATCTATTGTTGTCTTATATACTTGAGGATTTAGAAGGTAAAACATATCAAGAAGTATTACACTCCAAAATAGTAGTGCCATGTAATTTGAAAAACACATATTATGGAGGCAAAATAAACCCGAAAAAAAATGAAGCATACTCATATGTTATGAACTCTAATTGGCAAATACAGTCCGAGACAGATATGACTGTGCCTATTGGAGCCGGAGCAATTGTAGCATCCCCTCGGGATTTGACAATTTTTTATCATAATTTATTTGCCGGAAAGCTAGTGTCAAAAAGATCTTTGTTAGCAATGACTACTATAGTAGGACATTACGGTATGGGGTTGGTTCAGTTTCCTTATGATTATAAAAAAAGTTTAGGGCATTCAGGAGGAATTGATGGTTTTCAATCCATGACATTATATGTGCCCGATGAGCAATTATCAATTAGTTACCTTTCAAATGGTGTTGTTTTGAGTTTAAATGAAATTTTAGTAGCTGCACTAGATATATATTTTGATCGAGAATATGAACTCCCTAAGTTTAGTCCAGCATTAAAATTAACTGCAGAGGAGTTAAATCCGTATTTAGGAACTTACAAGAACCAAGAATTCCCATTTGAAATCACTATAAAAAAAGAAGATGCGGTTTTAATTGTAAGTGCAAAAGATGGTCCAACTTTTCCTGTTGTATCTTATGAGAAAGATAAATTTAAATCTGATCAAGCTGGTGTGAAAATTCAATTTTTGCTAAAGAGCAATGAAATGTCGTTACAATTGGGAGGTAAAAAAGCAATTTTTAAGAGAGAATAATTTTATTTTTTAATCTTTTGATAAGTATTGATTTTACTGAGTCTTTTTGTTTTTTGAATCATTTTGTGACTATCTTTTTTGAAAAAAAAGTAGGGAATCCTGAATCCTGTATGTTTTAGAGTCATTGAAAACATAAAAAGGATAAAGAATGAAAAAAATAAGTTTTGTAATTGTGACATTGATGTTGCTTATAAATAATTTAACGGCACAAGAAGGTCCAAAAAATAGTGTAAGAGTTCACCCAGTATATGCTGCTCTTAATGCAGTTAAAATTGATTATGAAAGAATGGTTAAACCAAAGGGGTCTATAGAACTAAAATTGACATTTACGCGTCTTGAATGGGATACTTTTGATAACTCTTTAGGTGATTATAGAGGAGAAATTGCTTTACTAAATGCAGGTTATAAATTTTATCTTTCAAAAAAGAAAAATGGGCCTCGTGGTTTTTTTCTAAGACCTGGAGTGGTCGGAGGAAGCTTTTCAATTAAAGAAAAATTTGGAGAAAATGAATTGGATGCTAAGGCATTAGGGTTTGGTGGAGAAATAGGGTATCAATGGGTGTTTAACAAGTTTATTAAAGGACTCACAATCGGAACATCATTTGAAGTTAATAAATATTTCTATATAGATAAGAAAGGTACCTCAGTGGGTAATGTGGATCCGGTAATTCCTGAATTGAATATTTCTATTGGTTATTCTTGGTAAAATATTGAATACGATAATTTAAAAAGTGTGATTGTAATTTAAAAGAGAATGTAAAACTAAAACGCTGTTCTATATAGAACAGCGTTTTGCTTAATTTTTATGAGATCCATCGCAATAGGGAGGGTTACTAGTTTGTTTGCAAGTGCATAAATATGCTTCTTTGGCTTCTGGAACACTAAAAATAGTAGGAGGAGTAGCTTCTTCTTTTTTGTGATTTCCATTACAAAAAGGTTGATTATCACTATGACCACAAGTACACCACGCATAGTTTTTATCTGCCTCTAATTGACAAGCAACGGGAGCTTCACCCCCTCTAATATTATTTTCCATAGTTTTCTTTTTTTATAATTTAAAATTATCAAATCTAACATTAAGATTGATTTTAAATTATAGATAGCCAATATGATTTAAGAGGTAGAAAACACAGCTATATTAAATATTAAGGACTATGATTTAACTACTATTTTATTAGCTGTACTCCAGGAAAAGCGGCTTGATATCCAAACCAAAAGGCATTATGAGTGGGCAATCGATCAAGTTTTTCTTTAGTAGTACTATTTTCAAGGTGATTTTCATGTAATTTCCAAATATCTCCATTTTCGGTAGTAGCTAATGCTCCCTTATCGTAAGATTTGAATTCTAAGTTCTTCGTGAAATACACTCTATGAGCACCACTTTTATCTGTAAATACAGTAAAATTTAAATTATTTATGGTGCCTTTGTATATGTTATTCTTTTTTAGGAATTTTGAAGAAATAGCAATATTTTGATCTGTCTCTGATGGTAATCTAATGGCAAGAATTTCTTGTTTATTTTTAAGCCTAGTATCTTTTTTCGGTATCATAAACATTAGCTCATCTGTTGCAAAATATTCTTGATAGGCTACACCCTCATCATAATCTCTTTGATGACCTGTTTTTAAAGATAGTACAGTTGTTTCGGGATGTCTTTCTTTCCATTCTCCCCAGGTTGTAGTAACAACACTTAAATAATCTAATTCAATATTTTTACCAACAAGAGGTCCAATAACCGGTTTTCCCCATAAAGTATTCCATAATGATTGTGTTTTTTTATCATACATTAATTTGTTTGATCGATATAAAAAACCACTAGTTCCCATTTGATATTTTACACCATCTTTTTCGGTTTTATATAAAATTACTGTCCCACAAAGGGTACAATAGACACCTGCAACAGGAATATTTCCGACTTGATCAGTGAACATTTCATGCCAAGCAAGAATACGTTTAGGATATGCTCTAGTATCTCCATTTATTGAAATCCCGAAAACAATATCCTTATCATTAAGGTATGAAGCTTTTGCAGGGCTTATCATTTTGGGGTTGCGTAATGGGGGGATGCCATCTTGTAATACTCCTCCCCAGCGTACTTCGTCTAATCGTATGGTAGATTGTTGCTCACGATCCAAAAAGTATTTATCGAATCTTGGATCTATGGCTTTATGTAATATTGCTTTGAAAGTGTAATAAGAGGAGTGATATGTTTGTTTTTTATTCCATAAATAAGTGAACCAAGCATTGAAATCGTAGCGATAATTCTTCTTTGTTTTTTTTTGAAGGATATTTAAAAGTTTTGAAGAAGCTGATGGGCTTTTAAGAAAATATAGCGATTCTATGGCAAGAATTTCGAAATCTTCTGACCAGTTAGTATCAATATATTTAAGAGCTTTTTTATGTGTCTGGGGATTGCGAGAAGTAAAAAAGTCTAAAAAATATTCGTATTTCTCTTTTGTGATACCTGTGCTGGTTACATTTTGACTATACCCGCAAAACAGGTTTAATATAAAAATTGAAATAAATACTATTCGTACCATTTTACTTACTTTTATAAATAAGTCGTTACGTATATCAATTATCAACAAGGATACTTTTCTTTTTTAAGAATAAGTGATAAAAGTACATTTACGAGAATAAGAAAAAGTATATCAGGATTTTCTAAATAAGCTTTTTTTAGATATTATTTCTTTGTGTCGCTAAACAATAATAATTCTGATAGCTATATTTCTTGTAAAGCTAGACTATGTTCTTAAACTTCTTAGATTCTATTCGAATTATTTGTTAGCGTAACAACTACGAATCTTTCATTGTTATCCTTACGTTTAATCAGGTTTCTTTCTCTTACTTTCCTGTATTATTGTCTGTAGGAGTAATAACGGTAGCCTCAAGAGTTATTTGTAAAGGCTCCCCAATAGATGGAGTTAGCGTTGCTTTTCCCGAATACATACCTGGCTCTAGACGATCAGGAGAAAATGTAAAAGGAATATCTATTGATGCTCCTGGAGGAATTGGTAAAAACGTAAAAAAGACTCCTGCTTCACCAGGAAACTCTATTGCCGTGTCAAGACTTGTTAATGTTTCAGTTGAGTTATTAGTAAGAGTAACTATCACCTTACTAGATTGGTTTTCGTTTCTTTCGGGATTATTTTGAATAACTTCACCAAAATCAATTTTAGACCTGCTTAATGTAATTAAATCCTTTCCTGATGTAATAGGAGTATCATTGTTAGCAACTTCATTATCAGAACTGCAACTGGATTGGATAAATACTAAACAGAATAGTGTAAAACTGTATAAAATGTGAATACTCGTTCTTTTTGATTTCATAACTCAGTTTTATTAGATAACAACAAAGTTAAATAAAGCTAAAAGTTTAAGAACTGAGTGTTACATAAAATGCAGATATCAATGTATAAAGGGTATGTAATTTATTAATAAAGGATTGCAATACTAAAAGTAAGTATATTAGATTCTGGCTTCATAAGTATATAAATCATAATACCTACCTTTTGCCTCAATCAGCTCTTCGTGAGTACCTCTTTCGGCAATATCTCCAGATTCAATAACTAAAATCTGATCTGCTTTTTTGATTGTACTTAGTCGATGGGCTATAACAAAAGTAGTCCTACCTTTCATTAACTCATTAAGACTTTTTTGTATTAAAGCTTCACTCTCTGTATCTAGATTAGAAGTAGCTTCATCAAGAATAATAATTTTAGGGTTTGCCAATATGGCTCTGGCAATAGCTATTCGTTGGCGTTGACCACCAGAAAGTTTTACGCCACGTTCTCCAATAAGTGTATTAAGACCATCGTCAAAACGATCTGTAAATTCATTAACATAAGCTGCTTTTACAGCTTGTTCTAATTGTTTTTCTGTTGCGTTGGGTCTAGGAAAAAGTATATTATCTCGAATTGTTCCCTCGAATAGAAATTCATCTTGTAAAACAACTCCTAAGTTTTTTCGATAACTATTAAGATTGACTTTCGATATGTCATTATCATCAATTGTAATTATTCCTGATTCAGGGTTTAAAAATGTTGCAGATAAACCTGCAATAGTAGATTTCCCGGATCCTGAACTACCAACAAGTGCGGTTACAGAGCCCGATGAAGCTTTGAAACTAATATTATGCAATACTTCTTTTCCTTTTTCATAAGAAAAAGAGACGTTATCAAAGATAATATCACCTTTAATTCTATCAAGCACTATGGTTCTATCTTCTATTTCTTCTTCTGGGGTCATGTTCATTAACTCTTCGGTACGATCAAGACCCGCAAGAGCTTCTGTTAATTGACTACCAATATTGCTCATTTGAACAATAGGTGCAATCATAAATGCTAGATACATGGTGAATGATAAAAATTGTCCTGTTGTTAAACTACCATCCATCATATAATAACCCCCAATTCCCATTATTCCTGTAGAGGCAATACCTGCTAATAAAAAAGTTGAAGAACTTGTCATAAGGGCAGTAGCAGTAAGGCTCTTTTTTACATTTTGAAACAGTTTATCTACTCCTTTTTCAAAGATTTTATGTTCTTGTTCTTCTGCTCCAAACCCTTTGATTACTCTAACACCAGCTAAAGTTTCTGTTAACCTACCTTTTACTTCTGCATTAATTTTTCCTCGAATTCTAAAAATTGGTCTTATGTATTTAAATGCTTTTAGCGCTACAATGCCAAATAAACTTATGGGGATTAATACAAAAAGTGTCATCCATGGATTTATATTAATTAGTAAAACTACAGATACTATAGCTGTGAAAATACCACCAACCAATTGTACTAATCCTGTACCAATTAAATTTCTAACACCTTCGACATCACTCATAATTCTGGATACTAGCGCACCTGATTTTGTGTTGTCAAAAAAACTGATTGGTAAAGACAGTACTTTTTTTTGCACTTTGGCTCTTAATTCTGAAATTAAAAACTGGGCTTGTACACTAAGGATGCGAGTTAATAAAAACGACGTAGTAGCTTGTATTAATATAGCTATGGCTACAATGAATAATAACTCATACAATTGACTTAAATCTTTACTAGGTACTACATCATCAAGTAAGGTTTTACTTTTCCAAGGTAATACTAGACCTGCTATTCGGTTAAGAAATATTAAAATTAACCCTATAAAAACTAAATTTCTTCTGGGCCAGATAATCGTTTTGAACGCCTGACCCATAGTAACTTTTGATTTTTTTTGGTCTTTATTGTTTGGGGTAGTTTGAAATTCTCTCATACTTATTTTTCAGTTTGAAATAGTGTAATGGTATAGTCTAAAAGCTTAGAATCACCATATGCTCCATGTCCAGGAATTACAATCTTAAGATTTGGATATGCCTTTTTGATCTTAGAAACAGTTTTTGGCCATTGATTAAGGTTAGCATTGGCTAAATTTCCTTTTGAAGCATTAATACTTTTAATCATACATCCTCCAAAAATTAATTGTTCATCAGGGAAATACGAAGTGATATTATCAGAGGTATGTCCTTCTCCAAAAAAAGTATTTATTATTTTTTTAGAGCCCAATGTAAGTGTCATAGTATTTTTAAATAAGACATCGGGCTGTAATTGGTTATCGTCATGCATAAGTAAAGCCGTTTTCTCACTGGCAATAGTAGGAATTCCTTGACTTTTGAAAATATCAATACCTTCTGTTGCATCATTGTGATAGTGATTAAATACAACGCCTTTTACTTTTACTTTTAGATCATTTTGTAACCAATCTAGTAAACTAGAAGTAGCTTTATCGGTTGCAGGAGTGTCAAAAACATAAGCTTCATTATTATGAACGTAAACAAAACCATTACAAGGAAACACTGAACCATTTTCTAAAGTAATATCTGAAACATGAAGATAACTAGATTCATTTATTTTAGTGATTTTGAGACTTTCTGTAATAGTAAAAGATTTTTGTGCATGAAGTATAGTATTTGCAGTAATACATAATAACAGAAAAAAAAGCACTGTTCTTTTTTGATTATGATATCTCAATATATTCTGAAACCCCTTTCTTATTTTGATCATTTAACCATTCCCAATTTAAAGTTAGTTTTATTTTGTTTGTAGCTGTTAATGAGATTTGTGCAATTGCCTTTCCTGCTTTTAATTCATTGTCTATGGTCAGGCATTGATATAACATATTAAGCTGTTCATTTTCTAAATAAGCTATAATTTTACCATAACGTATAGTACCTCCGTAATAATTAGCCGTGACCAAATCCCCATCTTGTTTATACTCAAAAATAGTATCGGTGTTTACTTTACCATTTTCAGAATTTTCTATTAACGAGAATTTTTTGTTGTTAAAACTAATTTCTTTCATTTTTCTTCCTAAAAAATGCGATTACTAATATATAAATACTACTTGGTATTATCACCCATATTAATTCACTTAACAATACTTTAATGCCCCAAATACTAAAGAATTTACTAGCGCCAATTGGGGAAACTTGTATAGGTCTAAAAGGAAAAAAATACCTGGTATTATCAAAAGGAGATAAGAACGCAATCCCCAATCCACCTGTAGTCATTGCGTCAAGAACCCCATGTGAAGCAGTGCAAATCGAAAAGTATAAAATTAGTAGCCCTCCTGTTTTAGTTAAAAATTTTGAGTTATAAAAAATAAGGGTGACTAATAAACCAAGTAGTATTGCAAACACCAAAGAATGAGAAAACCCTCTGTGTCCCCAAAAGTCTTCATATGTAATGCCGAATGCAAAACCAACTACATCTGCATCTGGAAGAATAGCACACACTATTCCTAAAATCCAAACTTTTGTTGTTGCTAATTCTTTAGTAAATGTTTTACTAAAGGCATATGCTGTAAATGCGTGTGCAAATATTGAAGCCAATGAGTATTTTTTTGGATTACGTTACAGTTTGATAACTTTTTCAAGTTCTTCTTTTGATATTGAAAGCAATCCAGATTTTGGTAGTCTTTTTGTGAGTTCTTTCCAGTTACTATCTTTCTCAAAAATATATTTAAAGATAGGTAGAGCTTCGTCTAGTTTTTTATTGTTAGCTAACGCAATTGCTTTCCAGTATTTCATTTCTAAGTTATTAGGAAACAATTTTTCTGCGGCTCCATATTCTTTTAAAGCATTTTTCATATCTCCAACTTCTACAGCAAGGTCTCCTTTGTTCATAAATTCATAAGCCTTATGTACCTCAAGTAACCGTTGCAACTCTACTAAAGGAGTAGCATGATCATCTACTCTTAAGTTTATTTTCTTGTCTTCCCAAGAATTTTTAACTGGTTTTGCTCCTACAACAACTAAAGCTGCCGATTGCTTACCTCTAATATCTCCACCAGCTTCTTGAGCAGCTAGTAATACTTTAACCACACGATCTGCAAGGGGTAAATTTTTGTAGTTTTCAAATGCTTTTGCCATAGCGGGCACAACATTGTCATTAAGCATCATATTGGCCTGGACAGAATAATTATCTC